>JANYKP010000268.1 GCA_025358195.1 Cyclobacteriaceae bacterium | reverse complement strand
GCCTTGTCGGTTATTTCTACCTACATATGCTTCGCCAATGACCTGACGGCCAAGTTCCCGGATATGTTGGTGGGTGTAGCGATTGTTTTTCCGGTTGTGTTCTCCATCGGATCGGCCTACAACAGAAGAGAGTTGGCCCTTCAGCGGTGGGCGGACTTTAAGGGGCATGCGATTGCGATTTACTATGCAACCCGCGACTGGACTATTAATAAGGATAACGACTTGCCACAGCGCACCCGCGAATTGACAACGGAGATGATGCATCTCCTCAAAGTCATTTTGAAATGCAAGCGTTCAGAATGGAACGAAAACGAAAAAAAATTTTATAAGCTTTTTTCGAAACTCTCAAGCATCACCATGGAACTTCGAAACTACGGCGTACAAAGCGGTGAAATTTCGAGGGTGAGTCAATACGTCAGTAAAATGGTAATTGCATTTGATAACCTTAAAGTCATCTTCCTCTATCGCACACCGATCACCCTACGCGCTTACAGCAAAGTGTTCATTTATATTTTCCCGATCATTTACGGACCCTACTTTGCCAGCACCTTCCATGATTTCTCTGCGAACCTTGAATATGTCATGCCGGTCTTATACAGTTTTATACTTGTCAGCCTCGATAACATTCAGGACCATCTCGAAAACCCGTTTGATCAGGTCGGAGAAGACGACATAGAAATAGATGCGGAAGAAACGAGCAGGTTATTGCTGGACTAGTGTAGCTACAGATTAATTATGCAGCATTATTAGAAAACAGGTATTGGTCATAATAATTAGAAAGTAGGCAGTTGGCAGGAAATGCAGAAGAGGGCTGTCGTACTTCATCGATAGCTATTGCTAAGGAAAGTTTCAAAAAACTTCTTTATCCTTCTCCCCTGGAGAAGGTCGTCTGCCCGCCGAAGTCGTCTCGAGGTAGGAGGGGAGCCAATGAAAACCTGTGTTTGGAGCTTTCCGAAACCGAAATCACTTGCACGCGTCGGCATAATCGACGGCTAGTTTCGAACCCAAGTCCACGGCTTTCTTAAAATCATCGCAGGCACCATTGTTGTCACCCTTATTCTTTCGGGTGATGCCCCGGTTGTAGTACGCAGACGCATAATTGGGATCAAGCTCGATGGCCTTGTTGTAATTGGTGATTGCATCGTCCGGCTTGCCGGAATCGTCAAGGGCGTCACCTCGCAGGACATAACTTCGGGCGTTGTTTGGATCCAACACGATCGCTCGTGTATAATCGGTAATCGCTTTTTCATAATTCTTCATCATGTAATAGGCGTCACCACGGTCTAAAACATAGGTTACTTCATTCGGCAACAGCTCAATTGCCTTTGAATACTCATCAATGGAGGGTTCGTAGTTTTTCTGATCATAGTAAACGTCCCCCAGTACATAATGCGCGAACCCGTTTTTCGAATTAAGCTGGATCGCCTTTTCAAGGTCGGCTTGCGCATTCTTATAATCGCTCATGGACAGATAAGTCTTACCACGACCCACGAATGCGCTGTCGTAATCGGCTCGCATCTCCAGAGCTTTTGTATAATCTCTCAACGCTTCATCATATTTCCGCAATTCCCAATAATTGTCTCCACGGTTGAGATAGACAATCGGTAAGATTGTTTTTTCAGGGGTTAATGTAATGGTCTTGTTATAGTCTGCCAGGGACCCTTCATAATCTCCCAAATCAAATTTTGCATTCCCACGATTGAAGTAGGCATTCATATTTTTATCATCCAATAAAATGGCCGAATCAAATTTAGCGACCGCACCCTCAAAATCTTCGGCTTTAAGACTGGTGAGTCCTTGCTTGTAGTATTCATCCGCCTTATTTGTACAAGCGGCGATCAAAGAACCGATCAACAGAAGGAGTAGTAGGTTTTTCATGAGTGTATGATTAGGTGTCCTAAAGTATAAAGCCGTGGTCCCATTTCCTAGTGTTCGAGTAAATGGGAATCAGTAATCGGTCGATTACACCGATTACCGATTACCGATTACTATTCCCAAGCTTAATTGCTAAACCCAATTCAGTTAGCTGTTCCTCCGAGATGGCGGAGGGCGTATCAATCATCGTGTCGCGGCCCGCATTATTTTTTGGGAAGGCGATAAAATCACGAATCGAATCGGCACCGCCGAAGAGGGAACAGAGGCGGTCAAACCCGAACGCGATTCCTCCATGGGGCGGCGCTCCATATTCAAAAGCCTCCATCAAAAAGCCGAACTGCTTCTTTGCTTCTTCTTCTGTGAAGCCAAGTTTACTGAACAT
>JANYKP010000264.1 GCA_025358195.1 Cyclobacteriaceae bacterium | reverse complement strand
GTAGCTAAAGGGTCTGGCACGTTCATGCTGAATAATAAGGAAGAATTCTACACAGCACAGCAGGAAATCCTTTTCGATAATACCCGCCAAAAACTGACATTTTTTTATACAAAAGGATCCGACTATGCCACGGGAAATTATTCCGTCGAAATTTATACCGATGACTACCTGATGGGTGCTGTGCAGTTCGTAGTGAAGTGAATTAGCTGTTGGCGCAATTGGCTATTGGCTTTTAGGTGTTGGTTGTTTGCCTTAAACATTGGGGATTCGATTCAATATGCAATTTTCGGATCATGATAATGCCAGCCAAAGGTCAAACGGCAATTCAGCCAACCGCTCATTATCGTTCCAATACGATACAGATCAATATTCAAGTCTTCTCTACTTTTTAGAAAATTATTAAAATGAGGAGGATCATAATCGCTTGCCTGTCTGTTATCCTGACCAACGGGATCATCCTGGGTCAGTCAAAGCCTCCCGCTCATGAAATTTATAACAAGCTTTTGAAAAAAAATGTGTCAGCCGATGGAAAGGTGAATTACAAAGCATTCATGAAGGATAGTGTTGAATTCAACAACTATCTTCGGTTGCTGAGCACACATCCCCCGGATGAAAAAACGTGGTCGAAATACGAACAGATGGCATACTGGATCAATGCCTATAATGCATTTACCATCAAATTAATCACCAAATACTACCCTGTTAAAAGCATCAAAGACATCGGTAGCAGTATTCAGATACCATTTGTAAATACACAATGGGACATCAAGTTCATACGAATCGGAAAAGACAAGATGGATCTGAATAACATTGAGCATGGCAAACTCCGCAAAAAATTTGACGATCCACGTGTGCACATGGCCCTGGTCTGCGCCAGCAAATCCTGCCCCATTTTATTAAATGAGGCGTACGACGCGAGACATCTGGACGAACAATTTTCCAAACAAACCAAAGCCTTCCTGGCTGATCCATTTCGAAATAAAATATCACCCGACAAACCCCAACTCAGCATGATTTTCAAATGGTATGGAATGGATTTTAATAAAAACGGGGGCTCGGTCCGGGATTTTGTTAATAAATACTCGAACATAAAATTAAATCCTGATGCAAAGATTACGCACCTGGATTA
The DNA here is from genome assembly GCA_025358195.1 of Cyclobacteriaceae bacterium. Taxonomy (GTDB): domain Bacteria; phylum Bacteroidota; class Bacteroidia; order Cytophagales; family Cyclobacteriaceae; genus ELB16-189. The sequence goes on along the minus strand of JANYKP010000264.1, from coordinate 5,109 downwards.
CGATTGGAGTCTGAATGAAAAGTAGGCAGGGAATAGTAGGCAGGACGCAAAAGACAGTAGACAAATTACCTCGTCACGCGTAATTCGTAATTCTTATTACTCAACGTTCCACATAAACGTCAACACCTCAACACATAAACACCTCAACACGTTTAAGAGTATCGCTTTCGCAAGATTTCAAGCATATAAACGTTGATCTCCCATTGATTGCTTAAAGGTTGCCGGGTGTACGGAAGCGCAGGCATATAATCGACAGGACCGAACTCGGTGAGAATTGTCATGCGTTTGCCCTCCTTCTTTTTTATTTCCACCACGCGGTCCCACCACCCCAGGTGTGCATCCATAGCCTTCTTCCACTCAGGAGCGCGCGGATCGTTCACCTGTGGACCTTCAGGATGACCAATGCGAGCGTGAATATGTTCCGTTCGGCTGACAGTCAATGAAAGTGTCTCCGTTTGATCTTCCAACAACGATTCGTGTACATTACACCAATGTGAAACGTCCAGTGTTACGCGCAGCTCCGGGTTTTTTTCCATGAACTGCCGGGCGATGGGTGCTGAATATAAGATCCGTGAACGGTGCGTCTCATGGTACATGGGCACTTGCACTGTGCGCGAAAGTTCGGTTGTAAAATCAATAAATCGTTTGTTCTCATCAAACGAAAAAAAATCACGACCTGAGTGACAATTGATGTATAACGGTTTCATCAAAACGGCAGCCTCCAGACTTTCCTTGAATTGCGCAAAATGTTTTTGAGGATCCTTGTCGGAACCTCCCAGGACAAAAGCTACAGGAAGTGAGGTCTCTTTCAGTGCGGCCACTAATTCTTCCCGGCTTTTGGGATCTGCCGGAAACCACACTTCAACGCCGTCATAGCCAGCTTGTTTTGCTTTTCTGCAAAACTCCGCCCAGGTACCTGAAAAACCCCAGTTGGTAGCCAGCATGAGAAGCTGATACCCTGCTTCATTTTTAATACTAAGAGGATTTGCGAAAGAAGCCAACGTGTTTGCCATCATGACGCCTCCGGTAAGACTTATAAATTCCCTGCGTGAGTGCATAATCTGGGGGTTATCCCCAATATTACGAAGTAATGGGCAAGCGCAGAGCTGGGAGAAGGATGGAACATGAATTTAACAAGCAGGCCTAAATACCGCCAATTTTAAGCTTGCATTTTAACTGAATCACTCAATTTCTCCCAAAATCAAAGATTTATAAGGATTTCCACTTTTTTGATCTGCAAATCACAAAATTCCCGCTATTTTTGCACCCTCATTTTAAAAACAATTAATAAACCATGAACAACTACGAGACGGTATTCATTTTAAATCCCGTTTTGTCTGAGGACCAGGCAAAGGATACTGTCGAAAAGTTCGTGAAGGTATTGACCACCCAAAAAGCCAACGTAATCAACGTTGAGCAGTGGGGACTCAAAAAGATGGCTTATCCCATCCAGAAGAAGTCCACTGGGTTTTACAACCTGATCGAATTTGCGGCAGCTCCGGAGACCATCGGAACACTCGAGACAGAATACAGAAGGGACGAGTCAGTAATGCGATTTCTGACCATCAGCCTTGACAAATTTGCCGCGGAATACAACGCGCGCAGACGTAAGGGTGAGTTCAACAAGAACAAAGACAAGAAGGCTCCGGCACAACGGAGAGAAAGAGAGGAGGCAAAAGCATGACCCTTGTAAACGAACCCATCAAGCGCGCCGATATTAAACCTAAATATTGCCGCTTCAAGAAGAACGGTATCCGGTATATCGACTACAAGAACCCTGACTTCTTAATGAAGTTTATCAATGAGCAGGGTAAGATCCTGCCCAGCAGACTTAGCGGCAACAGTTGGAAGTATCAGAAGAAAGTTGCCCAGGCCATCAAGCGTTGCCGTCATATCGCTATGTTGCCATACGTTGGTGACGCATTAAAATAATCTTAACGTTGATCGACCATGGAAATAATATTAAAACAAGACGTACAAGGACTTGGCTATAAGAACGACGTGGTGAAAGTAAAACCCGGGTATGGAAGAAATTTCCTGATCCCGAATGGATCCGCGTTGATCGCCAATGAATCTAACAAACGTATGATCGCTGAAAACGTGCGTCAGGTAGCACACAAAGCGGCCAAGATCAAAGACGAAGCCGTAGCGTTAGCCGCAAAAATCGGCGAACTCACGATTGAGTTAAAGACCAAAGCCGGTGAGACCGGAAAGATTTTTGGAGCAATCACCTCGTTACAAGTATCCGATGCTCTCAAGGCAAAGGGATTTGATGTGGACCGCAAGAAGATTTTCTTCAAAGAGCAACCGAAGCAACTCGGTGACTATGTTGTCAATCTTGACCTTCACAAGGAAGTGAAGCACGAGATTAAGATCAAGGTAGAAGCTGAGTAAGCTTCGCCAAGCTCAGCTTGAAAGGGCCACTCCAATGGGGGTGGCTTTTTTTATTTTTATATGCATTATCCAGAGCCGACCTAAGTTTGCACCGGCAATAAAATGCAACTCCAGTGAATTTAGATTGTATACTATTTTTCCTCGATCGCCCTCACAAGGTCATCATACCACGCCCCCCCATATTTCCGGATGAGTGGGTCTTTTAGAAATTTATAGAGTGGCACTCCCAAGGCACTACCCAACTTGCAGGCGTCGGAACAGATGTTCCACTTGTGGTAGTTCACTGCTTCAAATCCTTTCTTTTTGGTAATGCGGATAGGATATAGATGACACGAAATCGGTTTGCGGAAAGAGATTTTCCCATCAAGGTTTGCTTGCTCGATCCCACATTTTAGAATTCCCTTTTCATCATAATGTGCGTAAGCACATTCCTTTCCTTCAATAGTAGGTGTCGAGTAATCCCCATCTTCGTCTAGGATGTACGGCCCTTGCGCTGCAATTGCCTTTCTTCCCGCATCCGTAAGATAGGGCGCAACTGCCTTCTGAATCTCATGCATCACCGGCAATTCGTTTTCTTCAAGCGGTGCACCTAGGTCGCCCTCCACGCAGCATGCTCCCTTGCACTTCTCCAGATGGCAAACAAATTCTACCGCTTTGATATCATCTGAGACGAGAACCTCTCCTACTTTGATCATGCCCAAAGATAAGGCTAATTGCGAATAGCAGGACCGGCAATCTGGTCGCCCTACGTCAGGGAAAATTATCACGCAAATCATCAAAATCATTGACATCAGTGGTCTAACTTGCGCGAAGAATTTTTGAATGGATTATCTGGAAAAACTTAACCCTCCGCAGCTCGAGGGTGTTATCAATACGGATGGACCGTGCATGCTTATCGCAGGGGCCGGCTCCGGCAAAACGCGGGTGCTCACCTACCGAATCGCTCACCTGATGAAAAGCAAAGGGGTTGACCCCTTCAACATCATGGCGTTAACATTCACGAACAAAGCTTCACGTGAGATGCGCGAACGCATTGAACAGGTGGTTGGGATGGATGCACGCAACCTGTGGATGGGGACTTTTCACTCCGTGTTTGCCCGGATTCTTCGCGCTGAAGCCCATCACCTGGGCTATCCCAACAGCTTCACCATTTACGATACAGACGACTCCAAGCAGCTTATCAAACAGGTTGTCAAAGAAATGGGGCTGGATGAGACCCAATACAAGGCCAATATCATTTACAACCGGATTTCAGGTGCTAAAAACCGGCTCGTATCGTGGCAGGAATATCTCTCCAACGCCCTCCTCATGGGCGATGACGCCGCCAACCTGCGCCCGGAGATCGGTAACATTTATAAAAACTATTCCCTCCGTTGTTTCAAGTCCGGCGCGATGGACTTTGACGACCTCCTCTTCAATACCGACAAGCTCTTTAAAGAGCACCTGGAAGTGCTCAATAAATACCAGCACCGGATCCATTACATCCTGGTGGATGAGTTTCAGGATACCAACCTCTGCCAGTATTTTATCATCCGCAAACTCGCGGCGGTGCAGCAAAATATTTGCGTGGTGGGCGATGATGCCCAGAGTATTTACGCCTTCCGCGGCGCCGACATCACCAACATCCTCAATTTCGAAAAAGATTATCCCGACCTGCGCATCATCAAGCTCGAGCAAAACTATCGCTCAACAAAAAATATTGTACAGGCGGCCAACTCTGTCATTGCCAAAAATAAAGCGCAGATCCCCAAAGATGTCTGGACGGCCAATGAAGATGGCAACCTGATCGAACTGATCAAAGCTGTATCAGATAATGAAGAAGGCAAGCTGGTAGCATCTTCCATCTTCGAGGAAAAGATGCAGCACCAGGTCAAGTTCAGCGACTTTGTCATCCTGTATCGCACCAACAGCCAGAGTCGCGCGATAGAAGAAGCGCTGCGACGAATGAATATCAAATACAAGGTAGTGGGCGGCCTGTCTTTTTATCAGCGAAAGGAAATCAAAGACCTGCTCGCCTATTTACGCTTCTCCATCAATCAGCAGGATGAAGCATCATTCAGAAGGATCATCAACTTACCCAAGCGCGGCATTGGCGATTCCACGGTTGACAAAATTGTTGTTGCCGCCAATGACCACGCTATTTCTATCTGGGAAGTATTGCAGAACGCTGCTTCCTTTTTGGGTGGACGTGCTGCCGGACAGATCGATGATTTTGTAGCCATGATCAAGCGGTTTGAAGTGGATATCCAGCGCAAAGATGCCTATGAAGCGGCCTCCGAAATTGCCAAAGGATCTGGTCTGCTCCGCGAACTTTATTCTGATAAGACGGTAGAAGGATTAAGCCGTTATGAAAACATCCAGGAACTATTGAACGCCATCAAAGAATTTACAGATGACCCGGAACGGGAAGACAAAGGTTTGGGAGCATTTTTACAAGAGGTTTCCCTGTTAACCGGTCAGGATGAAGACAAGGACAAAGACCCTGAAAAAGTAACCCTGATGACGATCCACATGGCGAAGGGATTGGAGTTTAGTTACGTTTACATCGTGGGGATGGAAGAAGATTTATTTCCGTCACAAATGATGTTAAGCAGCAGGGCCGAGCTGGAAGAGGAAAGACGACTTTTTTACGTCGCCATCACACGAGCCAAAAGGCGGTTGTTCATGTCCTATGCACTCACCCGATATCGTTTCGGGCGGTTAAAAAACTGTGAG
>JANYKP010000240.1 GCA_025358195.1 Cyclobacteriaceae bacterium | reverse complement strand
CTGCATGAGCGGGCAGGATCCTCCAACGTGATTCATCTTCATGGAAGCCTGTTTGAATCACGCAGCACGCTCGATGAAACGCTGGTATATCCAATCAAGGGTTGGGAACTAAGGCTGGGTGATACATGTGAAAAGGGTTCTCAACTGCGGCCCAACATTGTTTGGTTTGGTGAGATGGTGCCGATGATGGAGGTGGCAGCTGCGATTGCCAAGCAAGCCGAGATATTCTTAGTCGTCGGAACTTCGTTGGTCGTATATCCTGCTGCAGGTTTGATTGACTACGTTTCACCTGTGATTCCCAAATTTATCGTCGACCCAAAAGTGCCGGAAGTAAGGCAGTCTTCTAATCTTCATTTTATTGCGGAAAAGGCGAGTGTGGGGATGGAAATTGTTAAGAAACGACTACTGGTAGACTATCGCCAGTGATTTCTCATCATTATCATGTGACGTCAACTGACTAATCCGATCTAATATGAATGCGAAACATCTTTTTTCGGTCGGCCCCCAAAATTCTGTATACCATTCTGGTGGGGATATTATGCACTTTTTTTGCTTTGTTGTTAAAAAAAGTAGGCGAAGGGACTGAACGTTATTTGTTTCAGCGGATACAGGAACATTTCATCTGGCTTCTCCTGGCAACACCCTTGACGGGATTTTTGCTTGTCTACTTTATCACCACGAAAGTATTTAAGACACGAATCAGTGGGATACGCGAGATATTGGATTCACTCCGGGAGCCCATTAAGGTGCTGAAGCCTATTAAAGCAATATTGCATTTTTTTACAGGAATTTTTACACTTGTGTTTGGTGGTTCTACCGGAATTGAAGTCTCTACGGTGGTTGCCTCTGCGTCGATTGGATCATGGGTAGGTCAAAGGAAAAAGTATGGTGATGATTTTAAGAGGAACCTGATTGTGGCAGGCGCTGTGGCGGGTATTGCCGGTCTTTTCAAGAGTCCGCTAGCCGGACTGTTTTTTGGTGTGGAAGTGTTGATGGTGACTTTCTCCTGGGAATTAATAATTCTTTCAACCATCGCTGCTTTCGTAGCATTCGGTGTACGTTATTTCTTGGACAGTGAGATTTTATTTCATCCAATCCTGCACGGGTGGCGGTTCCAGGCAATTCCATTTTATGTAATGTTTTCGGTTGTGGCTTCCTTTTTCTCGGTTTATTTAACAAAGGGAGTTATCATGACGAAAACAATTTTTAATACCCGTTTGGGTGAATTCAAAAAAGTCTGGATAGGAGGACTTCTCCTGGGTTCAATCGTTCTTTTACTTGTACCCTTATATGGTGAAGGTTATGGGTTTATCGAGAACTTGTTAACGAGCCGAACGCTATTCAACAATTTTTCTGGTATTTCCGGTATTTTTCTGTTATCCATTTTATTATTTCTAAAACCATTGGCCACTTCGATCACCCTTGGATCTGGTGGAGATGGTGGTGTATTTGCGCCTTCGTTATTTCTTGGCGCGGTAGCAGGGTGCTTGTTTGCTCAAAGCGCAAATTATTTTGGAGCTAACGTGGTAGAAGTAAATTTTATAATTGTAGGCATGGCTGCCATTCTGAGCGCAAGCCTTCATGCTCCTCTAACGGGGGCCTTTCTCGTTATGAGCATTACGGGAAGTTACGAGTTGTTTATTCCAATCATGCTGACTTCAGTGTTATCTTCTTTTCTTGCAAAGAAAATTTTTCCATTCACGGTTTATTCGTATGCTTCCTGAGTGTAGAAAAAAATCTTGGTCTGCGAAAATCCGTCACAGCGGCTATACAATGGCATTTTTTTCCAGATGAAATTGCATATGAACGAAGATCAGTTAGAATAATCTAAAAAAGATACAACGTAGAGTGGCTGCTGACAACACCGACCACGCGAACGAATCACCCCTGATTGGGGAAAGGAATTCCAGTCTGTCTGGAGATGTCTCTCAAGTCATCAATCACTGCTGGTAACAGGGGAATACCCGTTTTTCTTCTGATCGCTTCTTCCTGATGTTCGGGATCACCGGGGATCAAAACACCGGTAGTGCCTTTGGCGGGTTTTGTATTTCTAAAAACGTCTATCCAGTCGTCAATCCGTTTTTTGAATTCGTTGACATCCATGAACCCCTCTATTTCCATAGCACCAAAGAAATGGCCAATGCCTTTGCCCACACTTCGACTCGGAATTTCCTGACGCAATGCAAAGGGGGGAGCAAAAGGCCCCCAGTTGGCGCCACTCAAAACGGCAGAAAGAATATCTACCATCGCTGAAAGGGCGTAACCTTTATGTCCGCCTAGTTCACGGTCAGAACCAAGCGGGAGGATTGCCCCACCATTGATCATGTCATCGGGGTTGGTACTTATACTTCCTTCTTTGTCAACAATCCAGCCTTTCGGGACAGGCTGCTTTTTTCGCTTGGCGATTTCTATTTTTCCATAGGCGGCTGCGCTGGTGGCTAGGTCAATGACAATCGGTGGATTTTTTAATCCCGGGAAGGCAATCGAAATAGGATTCGTTCCAAGCATCCGCTCCGCTCCCCACAAAGGCGCTACAAGTTTGGTGGTGTTGGTCATTGACCAGCCTATCATATCCCGTGTCAGCGCTTGCAAAGGATAATACGAGGCAATACCAAAATGATTGGTATTGCAAACGCTTACCCAACCTGAACCAAAGTGCGATGCTTTCTCCATCGCTATTTCATTCGCCTTCGGACCCACCACCAAGCCCAGACCATTATCACCATCAACGGTACACACACTTTTGCGTTCTCGTATAATTTTTATGTTCGGCGTAGGATTGATACGATTGATAGAAAGCATTTCAAAGTAGGTGTGAAGCCGCGCCACGCCGTGGGAATCAATGCCCCTCACGTCCGCAAGACTTAATACATCCGCTGCGATCACGGCATCTTTTTCAGGTACGCCAAAGTGGATAAAGACTTTTGTCGAGAAATCTCTCAGACCCTCAATCGAGAATTTTTCTGGTTCGTTTGTCATAACTTAAATATCTGGTCCATGAGTATCCACTTTTCTCCGGGCCTTGCATTGGGCAAAGCTTGTTGATATTTCCACATCAACTTTTCCCATGCTTGAACCTTGAGGTTGATAGCATCTGCCGCAGCCTTCGTCTCAAGTGAGAAATCATCGTTTGTTTCCATGATCATGAACAGGCGACTTCCCGTTCTATAGATTTCCATGGTTTCAATGCCGACATTCCTCATGCTACTAAAAATTTCGGGCCACACATTCTGATGATAGACTTCGTATTCAGCTATCAAGGCGGGGTCGTCGATTAGATCAAGGGCGAAACAGTAACGGTTCATAGGTTAATGACGAGATTACAAATGACGAATGACGAATGTAGTGGGACTCGACCTAAATAACTCATTTTCACAATTCGTAAAATCGTTATTCTAAATTCGTCATTTGTATTCTATGTCCTCTCCAACCAAAATAAAAAATGAATAGAAAGGATATCCATGGTACGATGAGGGCATTTTGCATGCCAGTTTGCGATAGGAGGCCTGTTAGTGGTGGAAGGACGGCACCACCAACGATGGCCATGATCACCAGCGAAGATCCAAGCTTGACCTGACTTCCAAGATTCTTGATGGATAATGCAAAGATGGTAGGGAACATGATCGACATGAAAAAATACATGAACGAAATTGCCACAACGGCCACCAGTCCATCGCTCACCCAGGCAAATCCAAGCAGTACGAGACACGCGATGGCATAGGCGCTTAGTAATTTCTCAGCTTTGACCTTCGTAAGCAACCAGGTTCCAACAAACCTGCCAACCATAAACAAGATGAAGGCAAAGGACGCATGAAAACTTGCGATCTGTATCGGTGACATTCCGTCCGTTACCTGATAAATTGTTTTTACAATGCCCAGGTTCTCATCATGAGCAAAGTGGAGTTTGAGGTCTACAAAATATCCCCAAATAGAAGCCTGAGCACCTACATAAAAAAACTGTGCGATAACCCCAAACACAAGGTGTCGGTGACGAAAAATTCCTTTCATGGTAGCCGTAGACTCTGAGGGAGAAGAAATTTCCGGCATCTTGACCATCGAAAACAGAAATGCAATTACC
>JANYKP010000217.1 GCA_025358195.1 Cyclobacteriaceae bacterium | reverse complement strand
TGGGGGAACAATATTCTGATTTAGAATCAAAGAAAAAGCTTCGATCTTCACACTGTCGTTATCCGGATCCGTGCCAAAAATATCCGCTGTCACTTTAGTTCCGGCAGTCACACAAATGTCGGGTGGCACTTGAAGTTCTGGTCGCTTATTACTGCAGTCCTCCACAACAATCTGCATATCGCGCACCACATATCCCTGATTGATCCAGATGCCGGCCACCTTACGCCATTCTTTAATAACGAAGGCAATGTTGTATTCTCCAGGAGCGCCCGGCGCATCCCAGATAATGGTACCCGTCACAGCATTGATAGAAAAACCTGGAGGGCCGTTTTTATCTTCATTGGCCGTACCATAATTTATCCCTACGCGATCATAAAACTCTTTGGCATTTGGATCACGGTAGTTGTTCACCGGAACTCCCTTATCCAGTTTGGGAATGGTGAACTCATAGGAAAGGCTGTCACCATCCGGATCATAAGCTCCGGGATTGTGATACCAGGCAGCGCCTCTGCAGGCTTTATCGATCGGCGGCACTAACAAGCGAGGACTGTTATCACACCCTAGGAATGGATCGATATTGATAGTAGATTCAATGTAGAAAGTGGTCTGCACCGAGTTGAACATATTGAGAATGCCAGCGTTACGATTCCGTTCAAGGTAACTGATGATGTACCGGCCTGATCCTGAATAGGTATGTTTAGTGGTGAAGGTGACGATACCAATATCAGGGCCAAGGTCAGGTCGATTGGTATTTCCGATTTCGGGAGGCGTTAACGGGCGACTTCCATCGCCAAAATCCAGCACGCCTCCACCAAAGCGGACGTTCGAGCCGGTGTTGGTATACACCGTGATCGTGATACTAAAGGTAAGATTAGTACAACTTTCACGGGTTACTGTAATCTCTCCCGCTCGAAGGTGGGTGGCATTAACATAGGGAGATGCTATAAGAACTAGCAGCCCTGCAATAACATAATGTTGAATACGCATCTTCACACTATCATTAAGAGCCCATTTTCTCTGGAAAGTAACATTTATTCCAGCATGAATCCTTACCGCACAATTTGAACCCACCCCCGTATATCGTGGGTCTTCTTGGATGGGTCTACTACCGTAAAGGTGACCCGTGCATTATAGTAATACACACCAGCCGATAATTCCCCTCCATTGTTGTCGCGCCCATCCCAATCAATGTAAATATTTTTTTCGCCGCCAGACTGATACGTATACACTTCCTTCCCCCAGCGATTGTTAACGGTAAATACAACACTTTCAACAAATCGCGCACAATGTCTTCTGACCTCGATTGGATCAACACGTCCACACAGTCCATTTCCATTTTCATCGATTACCTGACGATCGTTGTACGCACTGAACACATCGTTGCATTTGTCACCATTCGGTGTAAAGACGTTTGGCAATTCATAGTTCGGACAGTTATCGAAGCAGAACGGATCGCTAAGTTCACTTTCGTTACCGGCGCGATCCACCGCCGAAATTTTATAACAACGGGCAAACGACGGAAGATTCGAATCAATATAGAATGTGTCGCGTACGTTTTGCGCGTATAAAAGATACTCACTGCCAAGCTGGGTCGCTACATAAACATTATAGCTTCGGATATCCAGCCGGCACACCAGGTCGGCAGAGCGCGTCCAGGTAACAACATTGTTGTACACTTTCGGATCGCACGGCTGAGTCAAATAATATTGATCACATTGTTTAGCAACAATTGACAACACCTGTTTGCAGGGCGGAACTTTATCATTGGGCTGTGCACAATTTATCTGAGAGAAATTCAAAAGCGGCTCCTTGATCTTGGGATTCCCATACGTACCCCTGGTCTGAACCCGGTAACAATAGATCTGTGACTCGCTCAGAGGAACGCGATTGTACTGACCCGAATCCACATACACGAACCTGCCGGCCGTTACATTTATGCTATCGATGAGCACCATATTGCTTTCCGTAGCTCCCTCTGGCCCCCGGTAAATCAAATGCCTGGGATATTTCTGACTTTGATTCGTCCACGGCACATTGGCCGCCCAGTTGAGTTCAATGCGCTTAAACTGTGGCTTGGCATCCAGCCGTACTGTAGACGCAACGGCAGAGGTATCGAGCGGCTGACTGCTGGTGTTGTCATACAAAACAACCCTGTAATTATACACGAGTTCTTCCGTGTTAATGTCCGAATCCGTGAACGTATTAATATTATCTAAAAAACCTGTATGAGGGCTCACGATCTTATTCTTTCCCGTAAAACCTTCCGCCCGGAATAATTTATAACGATAGGGAGGTGAAACGTCATAGGGCGCTGCCCACTTCACCGTG
>JANYKP010000194.1 GCA_025358195.1 Cyclobacteriaceae bacterium | reverse complement strand
AGTTAATCCTTAACCGCTGGTGTGCATTTCAAAGTGTCGCGTTGGACTAAAGTCCATGTTGACTGGACTTGATTAACCCCAAGCCTTAAGGCTGGGGTTAATCTCGCGATGCTGTTAAGGGGCTTTAGCCCAAATGGTAGTAACCGCGACAAATTGAAATGCACTTAACCGCTGCCTACTGCTACTTGGCTACTGCCTACTTTGTAAATAATTAATCGGTCACTAGGTTCCCTTGGACTTGGCAGCCGCTCTGCGTTGAAGGAAGCGCTCGTGGTTGGTCAGAAAATCCTCTAATTGAGTAACGGGGAGTCCCTTCGCGATGATCTTCTTCTTCTCATCCAGCACATACAGGCTGGGGGTTGTTTCTGCGTAATAAAGCTTTGCATACTGGCCTACATAACTTCGCGGCCCATTCACTGTGATCCAGGTCATCTTCATCTCCTTAATATAATCACGCATTTTTTGCATAGACGTATCGGCGCTTACCGAAAATACTTCCAGATTGAATTTCACTTTATTCTTCATGTAAAAATCGACGAGCTTAGGGGACTCCTCACGGCAATGCCCGCAATCCGGATCAAAAATATAGAGGATGGTATATTTCTTTTTGATCTCATACAGTGACTTCTTCTGAAAATTTTGGTCCTGCATAATCAGGTTTGCACCGGTATTTCCAATCAGACTCACGCGGAGTTTGTCGGCGTACTCTTTCACACTTTTCTTCAGCGATTCCGAAATCCAAAAATCCATTTCACCCGATACGAAGTATTTGTCGATAAGCCTCACGTACACTTCATCAAGGCCCATGATAGCAGGCTTCTGATATTTATATAAACAGGACCAAACCAAATATTTATAGGTTTCTGGATTTTTTTTCACGCGCGCGACGAGCCCATCGATGGCGGCCAAAATGCTATCGGGTGTTTGTAAAAAAAGTTTGTCCAGGTATTCAGCCACCTTCTCCGTGTAATAAGGCTTCGGAAGGTGAAGGAGTGCTTCATCGGCCAGGTCAAAGTTGTCAAAGAAATGTGTTCGATAGTACCGAAGTTGAAAAGTGGAATCAATGGAACCATCTGCTTTTTTGGGCGGAGCGGGGATGTCAATTTGCTTTGAAATTTTCAACAATCGAGCTGTCATTGTCGCAGGATACTTGGTGATAATTTCATCTTGATGTGCCATGACCTTATCATTGATTTTCTGAAAGGCATCCCGCGCCTCCTTTTTTTGGTCTTCTTTTAAGGTGCTGTCTTTAAGGATTTTGATGAACGGGTCAGCCTCTTTATGGCGATCGCTGATGAACGTCATATTCTCAAAGAAAAGGCGGTTGTCTTCATCGCCTTTTATTTTCATATTCAAAATGAGATCGCCGGAAGTAGTCTCCATACTGAAATGCTGCTGCTCGCTGATGACGAAATCAAAAAGCTTCGTCTTATTGGCGGTCGCGCTATTGAACGCCAGAAAATAAACGCCAGGTGTGAGTCGTTGTTTACCCTCAAAAGAGAAAGCGCCCTGGCCATCGGCCCTGGCCGTATCTTTTAAGAACGTGCTTTCGTTGATGTAATAACCAAGGAAAGCGGTCGTGTCTTTGAGATCCTTAATTTTAAAATCGACTTTATAGCCGGGCTGTCCCAGGCAAGCGAAAGAAATGAGTAACGCGATGAATGTTGAGAGGATTTTCATAGACAATAAAAGCTGTGCAAATTTCTTAATTTTCTAATGAACGGCAATTAATGTTCCAAGTTTACCAGAGGTGACCAATTTGTCAGGTTTGGTAGGCTTAATTAGACAAACGTAGACCGACTTCTTCTTCTTTTGCCTTATTTTGCGTCAGCAGATTTCAAAGATCAATTTAAGATAAAGAGTACATCTAACGTGAGCTTTGATATTCTTAACAAGAAGCATTCTCCCGCAGATTTCGGAGATTAACGCTGATTTAAACCGCAGATTTGTGTTTTATCTGCAGAAATTCGCGTGATCTGCGGGAAATAATCTGTGCTGTATTCGAAATAACGCAATTCCATAACAAGGATAATCTGTTAGATGTCAATAAAAGTAACCCACCTCTCCAAACAATACGGCCAACAGATGGCGGTTGACGACATTTCATTCGATGTAAACCAAGGAGAAATTGTGGGTTTTCTGGGCCCCAATGGTGCTGGAAAATCAACAACCATGAAAATCATCACAGGCTTTCTCCCGCCTACCGAAGGAACAGCGCTCGTAGGCGGTGAAAGTGTGGTAGACCATCCCATGTCGGTCAAAAAAAAGGTGGGGTACTTACCGGAGCATAACCCCCTGTATCTGGACATGTATGTGCACGAGTACCTTCATTTTATGGCAGGCATTTTTGGTTTATCGTCCTCAAAAAAAACAAATCGCGTTGCCGAAATGATTCACCTTTGCGGACTTGCCGATGAACAAAACAAGAGAATTGGATTGCTGTCAAAAGGCTTCCGCCAACGAGTCGGTCTTGCCCAGGCACTCATCCATGATCCGAAAGTATTGATCCTCGACGAGCCAACATCGGGATTGGATCCTAACCAGCTTGTAGAGATTCGAAAACTGATTAAGACGGTGAGCAAAGACAAAACGGTTCTGTTCTCCACGCACATTCTTCAGGAAGTAAAGGCGTTGTGTGACCGGGTGATCGTCATTAACAAAGGCAGGATTGTAGCCGATGACCGGTTGGATACACTGTTACTTGGTGGAGGAAACTATTTGATTGTAGAATTTGCAAACGAAGTCAACGAACATGACCTTGCCCTTATTGAAGGTGTTGAGCAAGTGAAAAAACTTGAAAACTTCCGCTTTCAGGTGAAGGGTTTGCCAGGAAGTGACGTGCGACCCAAATTGGTAGACTTTGCCCATCGTCAAAACCTCTCGCTCATAGGATTAAAACAAGAAGAGAATTCTCTTGAGTCTATCTTTAGCCAACTGACGACGGTGGACCAAAAGAATGAACTACCATGATCCACATCTTTCTAAAAGAATTTAACAGCTTCCTCAATTCACTCATCGGATATCTGGTGGTGGGAGTGTTCCTGATCGCCATGGGGCTACTGATGTGGGTATTTCCAGATTCATCCGTTCTGCGGGATGGTTATGCGAACATGGATACGCTATTCCTTGTGGGACCGTATATCTTTATTTTTCTTGTTCCGGCGATAACGATGCGAAGTTTTGCTGAAGAAAGGAAACTTGGCACGCTGGAACTTTTGATGACAAAACCATTGAGCGAGGCCGATGTCGTACTTGGAAAATTCCTCGCTGCATTTCTGCTGGTGATTATTTCCCTGGCGCTCACACTCATCTATTATTTTGTACTGTCCTACTTGGGAAACCCGGAAGGGAACATTGATGCACCAGGGGTAATGGGTTCTTACGTTGGCATGATCTTGCTGGGTGGTGTTTTTTGTTCCATTGGAATTTTGGCATCTTCCCTTACCAGCAACCAAATTGTGTCGTTCATCGTGGCCGCCTTCTTTTGTTTTATTTTTTATTCCGGATTTGATTCTGTTGCTTCACTTTTCAACGATGGCGAAAGCTCACTGCTGGTCAAGCAATTCGGTATTGTGTATCACTATGAATCAATAAGCAAGGGCTTGATTGACAGTCGTGATCTTGTTTATTTCCTGGGCGTGGGAGGCATCCTGCTACTCTTCACAAAAGTAGTTTTATCCAGCCGGTCATGGTAAAATGGAGCAGTAAAAAAATAGGCGATCTTCTTTTGCTGGCCAACAGCGTGGTGCTGGCGATCGTTCTTAACCAACTGGCCTCTCTTTATTTTTTCAGACTGGACCTGACTGAGGAGGGTCGCTACACGATGAAAAAACCTACGAGAGATCTTTTGCAAAAACTCGAAGATGATGTGTATGTAGAAGTTTATCTGGAAGGCGATTTAAATTCCGGCTTCCGGAGATTGCGCAAAGCCATTCGTGAAACGTTGGAAGAATTCAAGGTGTATTCTCACAATAAGCTACACTATGCTTTTACTGATCCGACAATAGCCACCGGTCAAAATGCTCAGCGGGAATTTATGATTTCGCTGGCATCAAAGGGGATACAGCCGACGGATGTGATTGATGAGCAAGATGGTCAGCGGACAATTAAGAGAGTTTTTCCGGGGGCCTTGATTTCGTACGATGGCCTGGAGACGGGCGTGATGCTCTTAAAAGGAAATCGAACGCAGGGATCAGAAGAAGCATTAAACCAATCAATCGAAGGCCTTGAGTTTGAATTTGCAAATGCAATTCATAAGCTCTCCGGTGTTAACCGGAAAAAAATAGGGTTAGTCACAGGTCATGGTGAACTCGACAGCTTGCAGATCGGAAGCTTTTACTCCAGTCTGGCAGAATCGTATGACGTTTTCCGAACCAAGCTTGCTGTAAAAAAATCGTTGAATCAGTACGATGTGTTAGTGGTCGCAAAACCCAGGAGTGTATTTTCAGAGCCGGATAAATATAAACTCGATCAATATCTTCTTCAGGGTGGAAAACTGCTGTTGCTGATCGATCGGCTGGAGGCCAACATGGACAGTGTTTCGAGTGATAATTACTTTGCTTACCCATTGCCAACTGGCCTGGAGGATCAATTGTTTCATTACGGAGTACGCATCAATCAGGACCTTGTTCAGGACCGTTATTCACTTCGCTACCCTGTGGTGACAGGCATGCTTAATGGCAAGCCGCAAATGACGCCACTGGAATGGCCGTTCTTTCCGTTGATTAATCATTATGCTGCCCATCCGATCACACGAAACCTCGACGCAAGCGCGCTCAAGTTTGTGAGCAGTATTGATTCGGTGAAAGCCCTCGGTATCCGGAAGACCCCGCTCTTATTTTCGTCCGCCTATTCACGCAAAGTGATGTCCCCTGTAAAAATCAACGTCAATGACCTGCGAAAGGAAATCAAACCCGAGAATTTTTCATCGGGCCCTATTGTTCTGGCGTATTTATTGGAGGGAAAATTTACCTCCGTCTTTAAGAACAGATTTTTACCGGAGGGAATAGACTCGACCGGCTTTCGTGTAAACGGAACAGATGCGAAATTGATTGTGGTTGCGGATGGTGATGTAGCCCGTAACGATATCCATCAGCGAACCGGTCAACCGCAACCGCTTGGCTTCGATAATTTCTCAGGTTATACATTTGCGAATCAGGAATTGTTGATGAATATGGTTGCATTCCTCGCCGATGAATCAGGGTTGATCAATGCCCGCAACAAGGAAGTGAAGATGCGACCATTGGACAAACAAAAAATAAAGAACGAACGCGTCGTATTACAAATAATCAATTTGGCCTTACCGCTAGCGTTCCTTGTAATTTTTGGAACGGCTAAAGTTTATTTTCGCAAGAGAAAGTATGGACGCTTTCAAAAATCTGTTTCGGGAACCTGATGTTGTGGTGAACAAGAAGACTGTATGCAAAAAAAGAGAAATATATATTTGACCATCTCACTTTGTCTGCTTGCCGTGATGTCAGCCGGTCTTTTTTTCTTTACACAGGAAGAAACTAAACCGGAAATCAACCGGGATTATTTTAAACTCAAGGAATCCGAAAAAATTGATCAGGTCACTCTTCAATCAGTGAGAGGAACTGTCGACTTGAAATTTGAGAACAACCGTTGGCGTGTTAATGGCAAATGGGACGCGGATATGCAAATGGTAAAGCTCCTGTTTGCGACGCTTAACCAATCGGAAGTCAGGCGACCGGTGGCTGCTTCCGTAAAAGATTCTGTACTGCAACGGATAAAACAAAAAGGAATCCACGTCACCCTTTCGGAAGCAGGCATTCGTGCAAACGATTTCCTGGCGGCTGGCAACGAGCTAAAAACGGAAGCCTGGTTTTTAAAAGAGGGCGAAACCCAACCCTATGTAATGATCATTCCTGGCTACCGTGTGTATGTGGCGGGGATTTTGGAAATGGAGGAGCGTGAATGGCGTGACAAACGCATTTTTGATTTTAACTGGAGGAATTTCAAGTCACTAACGGCGATCTATCCAAAAGACCCCAACCAAAGTCTTGAAATAGAGATGAAAGGCCAATACTTCGGAATTAAAAATATGGAACGAGCTGACACTTCTAAATTAAACAGTTACCTGGATGCTGTATCCCTTCTGTTTGCAACACGGTTTGTTGCGCCTCATAGGCCGGGCATTGACAGCCTGGTCACTACTGCTCCGGCTGTCAGGATTGAAATCAAGGATATTGCCAACCGCACCTACTCACTGGAGCTCTTTGCGCCCAGAAGGAAGGACGCCGAAATCTATGGCCGGCTAGCGGAGGGGGAGATTGTGGCCTTTGAGAAGAAAATAATTGCGGAGATTGTGAGGAAGAGGGACTATTTTCTGGTTCAGGAATGATTAGTGTAGTCTGTGTCCGCATAGACCACACTGGGTTGACACAGACCGGTTGGGATCACATTTTTCAAAACCCAATTTCTTCCTAACTTAGCGCATGACAACCATAACCACTGATTTACATGAAGTTCATCGTTAACTCCAGCTACCTGCTGAAGCAACTTTCTTATATCAACGGGGTGATCACCACCAACCCGGTCGTTCCCATTCTCGAGAACTTCCTATTTGAAATTGACAAGAATCACC
>JANYKP010000175.1 GCA_025358195.1 Cyclobacteriaceae bacterium | reverse complement strand
TATTCGATACAATACGCTTCAATAAAGTAGTCTGTTCTTCTTTGGGCATCATACCACACAACACCGCCAGAATATTACTGTGACTGCTGAATGATTTTTTGTCGGGCGTGTCGGCAAAAAGTTCGCTGTTGGCATCCCAGCATTGTCGCTTGACACTTTCCTTCAACTTCTGACTAAGCAGAAAATATTCATGTGCCTGATCATGCTCATCGAAATAGGCGAAAATTTCTGCAGCACGGCTAAGGGTGTAGGCAAAAAAAAGGGAATTGGTAGTCAGTCTTTTAAAATGGCTGCCTTCCATCACCTTTCGTGTATTAAAACTGTGGTCAATAAAATCCCAGTACGGTTGCTGCATCATCATATTATCCTGCGTGACATATCGTTTAAAGTGATCCAGTACTTTCCGAATACCAGGTAAAAACGACTTTACAAATTCCGGATCGTTGCGGTACATCAGGAAGTCATTCACCATCAGCACCCAAACGAGTGAATAGTTGGGAATAAATTGTGGCAGCGAAGAGGGATAGCGACTGTAGGTAAGTCCATCGTATTGGAGCGACCACTCAAACTGCGACAGTGCATTGCGTGCCAGACGGTCGTCACCCGAAACATAGTAGGAGACCAATGCTTGTATACGAGTATCACCAATGTATTGAAGACGCTCCCAGTAGGGACAATCCATGTAGGTTTCGTACGCACAAAGTCGTGCCGTATGCCAGCCTACATCAAAGACTTTTGCCAGGGACTGATCACTGGCAGAAAATGATCCATTCTTATGAAACGGGTACGCCGTAAACCAGCTTCCAATCTTTTCAATGGTCAATGGTTCGCTGCTGGTCGTAATATCAATTTGCACAAAACGGAACGCCCGGTACGATAGCGTAGTGAAAGTCCGTTTCGCTCCACCATCCGGGTGGAAGAGGTCGTACACGCCATGAATCGTCTTTCCATTAATTGAATCACGATGCCCGATGTTTTTAATATCATCAAACATGGCTTCCGCATAGGTAAGTTTGATGGTACTCGCACTCCCGTGTGAAACGATCATTTCAGGAAATGCAGTCGTCAGTGTCCCTTGATCCAACAGAATCGAAATTTTTTGATTAGGTGGAATGATAAATACAGAATCGGGATGCTTGATTGGTAAATTCATTCCGATGGATCGCCGGATGGAAGCAAATGACTGATAGCTTCTCTCCATCAATGGAATATTTCGTGGCATCAATTCCCATTGGGCATCGCCATACGGAGCAGAAAGAAAGGGAGCTCCATGTTGAAGTTGCGTAGCGATACCCCATTTTGAATCATCATGATCAAATTTTTCCCAATCCCACGTTGTGCCAGCCATCACCCGGTCCATTGGCCCGGCGGCGTAGTATTGAAAAAAAAGATTTGGGTCACCGGGTTTGAATAAGAGAGGAGTAATGTGATCATCTTCCATGGATCTCCAAGTCGTATCGGTGTTGATGACAGACGCCAGTTCATTATCACCTTGCACGATCAAGGCGAGTCGCTTGCCCATCTGGTAAATAGGTGCATCGTCCCCCAGGTTCCACACTTGTATCGCCGCCACATTTTGGCCGGCGTGCAAAAATTCTGCGATGTCGAGCGACTCAAATCTCCAATGGCGCAAGTCGCTAAGCTGCGGGCCGTCGTTTACATAATGCCCATTGATATAGAGACGGTACCGGCTGTCAGCCGATAGGTGGATAATAAATTGGCGGGGCGTCTCCTGCAGGTCAAACGTTTTCCGAAAGTAAAACACACCTTTCGTCGAGCCCCCTTCGGGTGCGATCCAGGTGGCATCCCAGCGCTGAGTTGTCCAGCGCGGTGCGGGTGTAACGAGGGTTTGGCCAAGCGAGTTCGCGGAAAAAAATAGGGTAAGGAGGAGGAAGAAAAGTGGCTTAAGCATAAAGAAAGTTAGCGAAAAGCCCTTATCCAGGAAATCTGAGATGGACTTTGGAGTTTTTAGCTACAATCCTGTAATATTGCAGTCCGAAATTCTTCCTTAGCTCAGCTGGTTAGAGCATCTGACTGTTAATC
>JANYKP010000171.1 GCA_025358195.1 Cyclobacteriaceae bacterium | reverse complement strand
TTATCCCGGTTACATCTTGCGATGTTTCCATCTTTAGAATCAACTTGTGTAATACCTCTATCGGTCTTACACAGGTCCGCTATCAATCTCCATCTATTCAATGAACTTCTTACTCCCCCCGTACCTTTACACCTCCCGGCTGATCTGGTCCTTCAATCCCTTCTCGGATCGAACAGGTTCGGTACCGTTGTCTAATCCCCTTTCGTCTTAGACATGTTTCTTTCCCCCTTACTCCCCCCCCCATTTCCTGCCATTTTTGCCCCTTTCCCGCAAAACGGACTGCAAAGATAACAGGGGAAAATTGATACGCAAAAGCTGATTTGGAAGATTTTTAAATAACTAGGCGGGCTGTTTTAAACGATGGATCGTTTCAGAACGATCAGGACCCGTAGAAATCAGGGAGATAGGCACCTCCAGGCTACGTTCCAAAAATTCAACATAATTTTGCAATTCCTTCGGCAATTCCGCTTCAACAAGGCCTTTCAAGCTACAACTCCAACCTTTTACCTCCACATAAATGGGTGTTATGTTCTCATTTATCTGCTCGTATGGTACCTGATCGGTGACAGTCCCGTTACTCAATTTGTATTGGGTACAAATCTTGATGGCAGGGAAAATACTCAACACATCAGCCTTCATCATAAGAAGTTGCGTTACCCCATTGATCATAATTGAGTATTTTAGCGATGGCAAATCAATCCAGCCGCACCGGCGGGGCCGGCCAGTAGTGGAACCAAATTCTTTCCCTTCCTTACGCATGGCCTCACCTTCTTCATTCAACAATTCAGTAGGGAAAGGTCCACTACCCACACGTGTGCTGTAGGCCTTAAAAATTCCGAATACTTCTCCAATATGACATGGGGCAACACCCAAACCGGTACATGCTCCGGCTGTCACCGTATTCGAACTCGTCACAAACGGATAGCTTCCAAAATCAATATCGAGCAAAGAACCTTGTGCACCCTCGGCTAAAATAGAAGCGCCAGCCTTCAATTCGTGGTTGAGGAAATACTCGCTGTCAATCAATTTGAATTGTTTCAGAAAAGCGACGGCTTCCAAAAACTGTGATTCCAGTTCAGTCCAATTAAAAACGATATCGTGATGCTTCAGAATCTCCAGGTGAAGATCAACGAGCTTGTGCAGTTTCATCTTAAAGTTTTCAGCCAGCACATCGCCTACCCTTAAACCCTGCCTACCGATTTTATCTTGATAGGAAGGACCAATCCCTTTGAGTGTAGATCCAATTTTGTTTACACCCTTTGCTTTTTCCTGCGCCTGATCAAGCAATCGGTGCGTGGGAATAATCAATGTTGCTTTTTTAGAAATGTAAAGATTGCTTTTCACATCGAGATTGTACTTCTGCAGCTTTTCAATCTCCGACTTGAAAACAATGGGATCCAGGACCACGCCATTTCCAATAACGTTCTTGGTTTTCGCACGAAAAATTCCAGAGGGAATCTGATGTAAAACATGTTTTATTCCATCAAACTCGAGGGTATGACCTGCGTTGGGTCCACCTTGAAAGCGCGCCACCACATCATACCCGGGTGCGAGTACATCCACAATTTTTCCCTTACCTTCATCACCCCACTGAAGGCCCAGTAATACGTCTAATTTCATGTGTTAATATTTTATAGGTCACATGCCTGCATGCCGTAGTCCGGCACGCAGGCATGGAATTCGCCTGACTATTATCATCCCATAGGTGATGGTAACTCATGGCTCATTTCATCGTTGACAGGCGGTCATTAAGAATTGAAAATTATTTTTTGACGTGTTGCATCGCTTCTTCTTCTGTTTGAACAACATGAAAGATGGCGTTCAACTTGGTAATCACCAATAACTTCTTGACGCTTTCGGAAGGCTTCATTAGGTACACTTCTCCACCTTTGTTCCTGAACTTTGTGAGAATGGTAATCAGTACGCCGATACCGCTACTGTTGATATAACGAAGTCCTGAAATGTCAATAACGCAGGTCATAACCTTGTGACTGACTGCTTCATTTACAGCCTCCACCAGACGAGTGCCGGTGTCCTCACCGATCAGGTCGCCGGATATTCGGAGAATGAGGGTGTTCGATTTTATTTCTTGTGCAAAATTCATGTCTTACGTTTCTCGCAATTGGTTTTTGTGCAACTGGCGTACAAAATTAGGGAGTGGTGAATAACATCAAACTGTAATAGTTCTTCTACAGAATTTTGAATGGTCTGAATGCGTGGGTCACAAAACTCGATCACGGAATGGCAATCAGTACAGATCAGATGATCATGCTGACGGGAACCATATGACTTTTCATATTGTGCCTGATTCTGACCAAACTGATGCCTGGTCACCAGGTCGCATTGCACCAGTAAATCAAGGGTGTTGTAAACGGTCGCTCTGCTTACGGTGTAGCTCTTATTCTTCATGTTCACATACAGC
>JANYKP010000170.1 GCA_025358195.1 Cyclobacteriaceae bacterium | reverse complement strand
TTATCCCGGTTACATCTTGCGATGTTTCCATCTTTAGAATCAACTTGTGTAATACCTCTATCGGTCTTACACAGGTCCGCTATCAATCTCCATCTATTCAATGAACTTCTTACTCCCCCCGTACCTTTACACCTCCCGGCTTATCTGGTCCTTCAATCCCTTCTCGGATCGAACAGGTTCGGTACCGTTGTCTAATCCCCTTTCGTCTTAGACATGTTTCTTTCCCCCTTACTCCCCCCCCATTTCCTGCCATTTTTGCCCCTTTCCCGCAAAACGGACTGCAAAGATAACAGGAGCCTTCGTTCTAGCAAAATGAGATTTAAATGTTTTCCAAAATGGGCATGCTTCCGGGAATCTCTGTAAGGTTCACGGGGACCTTTGTAAATAGAAAAATCCTACCCATCTTTGCAGCCCTTAATTTTTAGCGACCATGAAACGTACGTATCAACCCTCTCGCAGGAAAAGAAAGAATAAACATGGATTCCGTGAACGGATGGCCTCCGCCAATGGCCGCAGGGTATTAGCTGCCCGCAGAAAGAAAGGTCGCAAGAAGTTGACCGTCTCTGACGAAAAAACTTTCAAGCATAAATAACTCCTCTCAGGCTCCCCTGCTGAGGATTAACTTTAATCCATGGGGAAGTTCCGCTTTCCAAAAAAAGAAAGACTAAGCAGAAAAAAGGTCATTGAAGAACTTTTTAAAAAAGGTTCGTCTCTCTCATTTTTTCCACTACGCTTAATTTTCCTTGCACACACTGGCGTCGCTAACCACCAGGTGCTCATTACAGCACCATCTAAAAATTTCAAAAGGGCAGTGGATCGCAATATGTTAAAGAGAAGAATCCGTGAAGGCTTTCGCCTGAATAAGACACTATTACGGGCATCTCCAACGTTCTGTCTTGCGTATATTTACATCGCCAAAGAAATTTTACCATCGATCACGATCCATAAGGCGATCCAATCATCTCTGGAACGACTAAATGTTTATGAAAAGAAAGATTAGTGTTAGCCTCGCCATTGTAGCCATCCTTGGCTTCTTTGCCTTCACGGGTCCCGGTGAAAAGTATTTTGACATTGCCAAAAGCCTCGACATTTTTGCCACCCTTTTCAAAGAGGTAAATGCATATTATGTAGATGAAGTAGAACCTAAAAAATTAATTCAGACGAGTATCCAAGGGATGCTGGAGTCACTTGATCCTTACACCGACTACATTCCCGAAGAGGACATGGATGCATTCAGTATTCAGACAACCGGTCAGTATGCTGGCATTGGCGCGCTGATCGGGGTTGTCAATAAAAAAAGTGTTATCACACACCCCTATGAAAATTTCCCGGCTTACCGGGCCGGTCTGAAAGTAGGAGATGAAATAATTTCTGTCGACGGGAAAAACGTCAAGGGCAAACCTACCCAGGAAATCAGCACTCTATTGAAAGGCAATCCTAATTCCGAACTTGAAATTGTAATCGACCGGATGGGTAAGGAGTTCTCCTTTAAAATTCAAAGGGAGAAAATAAAAATTATCAATGTTGTTTATCAAGGTATCCTCGATCCAGGAATAGGCTATATCAAATTGGACGACTTTACGCCCGGTGCTACAAAGGAAATTGAAGAGGCAATGAACAAGCTGAAGCAAAAGGGCGCTACCAAATTCATTATTGACTTGCGCGACAATCCGGGCGGATTGCTTTATGAGGCCGTCAACATTGTTAATCTTTTTATTCCGAAGAGAAAAGAAGTAGTGGCCACCCGGGGCAAGGTGCAGGAATGGAATAAATCATATACCACGCTAAACAACCCTGTTGATATTTTAATACCCCTGGCAATTCTTACCAGTGGTGGCAGCGCCTCGGCTTCTGAGATCGTTGCAGGTGCGCTACAGGATTATGACCGGGCTGTGCTTATCGGTCAAAAGACCTTCGGCAAGGGTCTTGTACAAACGACACGGCCCTTGGCTTATAATGCGCAATTAAAAGTTACAACAGCAAAATATTATATACCGAGTGGCCGCTGCATTCAAGCCTTGGACTATACGCATCGCAAGAATGATGGCACCGTGGAGAAATTTGCAGATTCATTAAAATCAGCCTTCAAAACAAAAAGCGGACGTACCGTCTATGATGGAGGCGGACTTGATCCGGATGTCCTGGTCAAAACCGAACCATTGGGATCGGCTGTGATCGAATTGGTAC
This sequence comes from Cyclobacteriaceae bacterium, assembly GCA_025358195.1. Taxonomy (GTDB): domain Bacteria; phylum Bacteroidota; class Bacteroidia; order Cytophagales; family Cyclobacteriaceae; genus ELB16-189. The sequence continues at coordinate 1,635 of JANYKP010000170.1, read as the reverse complement.
GCTCCGGTTTAATTTTTGACTTCGCCACAAAGTATTGTAATGAACATCCCACCGTCACAAATTTTCAGGATTTCCATCTTTCAGCAATCGACTATCAGCAATTTGAAACTTGGGTAAAGCAACAACATTTCACCTATTCAACTGATCTGGAAAAACATACCAAGAATCTGGTGATCGCCGCTAAGAATGAGCGCTATTACGATGAATTGCAAAACAGTCTGACCGCCTTGCAGGCAAAGATTGAACAAAATCATTCCGCATATTTGGAACGATTCAGAACTGAAATACAACAGATTCTCGAAGAGGAAATTGCCTTTCACTTCGGATTAAACAAGGGTAAGTCGGAAGTCTCACTAACACGCGATAAGGAAATAGCCGAGGCGAAACGAATTCTAAGCGATACCGGAGCTTATCAAAAACTTTTGATACCTCATTAAATGTAATGGCGCTCATTCTCAGCATTGAAACCTCCACTTCAGTATGTTCTGCAGCCTTTCATGAAGATGGGGATCTCCTGGCTGTAAAAGAACTTCGTGTCCCTCAATCTGCTGCCGCTCAACTCGCAGTCCAAATCGAAGAACTTTTTGCTACTACCAATCTTTCAAAAAAAAAATTGGATGCCGTTGCCATTTCCTCAGGACCCGGCTCTTATACCGGTTTGCGAATTGGTGTAGCAACGGCCAAAGGAATTTGCTGTGGTTTGCGCATACCGCTCATTTCAATTGATTCTCTTCTTGTACTCGCTTCACATATTTCCGATCCTTCTGCTTATGACCTTCTTTGTCCAATGATTGATGCCCGCAGAATGGAAGTTTATTGTAGTCTTCTCGATAATTCGTTAGCCACTATAGAGAATACACAGGCTAAGATTATTGATTCAACCAGTTTCAGCAACCATCTTGCCCTTCATTCAATCTTGTTTTTCGGTGATGGCGCTGCAAAGTGTCATGATCATATCCGGCATCAAAAAGCTGTTTTTTTGGACGATGTTTGTCCCACAGCAGAAAGCATGGGAAAACTTGGATTTCAAAAATATAAGTTAGGTCAATTTGAAAACGTAGGACTTTTCGAGCCCAATTATCTAAAGAATTTTGTCGCAAAAACTAAATCGGTGTAAAGTCTGTTGTAGGTTTACCTTTACTTTATAAATGTGGACGAAAACGAAATCATCAACCGCGTAGCCAATAGTTCACTGATTACCTTTAGTCTGGAAGAGTTATGCCCTTCCGGTGAACAAGCGGAGATTGATTTGAAAGCCATTCTCTTCCAGGGTTTAATTCTTCGCGAAAAAGATCTGCGGGATTTTATTAAAGTCCATACCTGGCAAAATTACCAACATAAAAATGTTGCCGTGTTCTGTTCGGCAGATGCCGTGATCCCCACGTGGGCGTTTATGTTAGTAGGTATAGCGCTTCAGCCCTTCGCGAATAAAATTGTGTTTGGCAATCGCGACGTATTGGCATCACAACTTTTTAAAGAGGCGCTCGATAAGGTGAACTGGGAAAAATTCAGAGATGCGAAGGTGGTGATTAAGGGATGCAGTGATGTGCATGTTCCTGAATCAGCCTACGTAGAGGCGGCCACCCGGTTGAGGCCATTGGCCGCGAGCATTCTGTATGGTGAGCCTTGCAGTAC
>JANYKP010000159.1 GCA_025358195.1 Cyclobacteriaceae bacterium | reverse complement strand
GTCTTTGCCATTTGCATCAGCGAAAGTCCCGCTTCCATCATCCGGGCGCCACCGGAACGGGAAATCATCAGGAAAGGCACTTTATGTTTCAAACTATAGTCCATCGCACGGGCAATTTTCTCACCAACGACTGAGCCCATTGATCCGCCTATGAAAATAAAATCCATACATGCGATGACGATATCGAAACCACTCATTTTGCCATGAGCCGTGCGCACCGCATCTTTCAAATCCGTTTTCGCCTGTGATTCTTTGATGCGTTTTGGATAGGGTTTTGTGTCAACAAATTTCAGCGGGTCACCCGACTCCATTTTTTCATCAAGCTCAGTAAACTCATTACCATCAAAAAGGATTTCAAAGTATTCCCTCGAGCCGATCTTTACGTGAAACTCCTCTTCGGGTACCACGTAAGCATTATTTTTAAGTTCGCGCGTGTGTACTATTTTTCCACTCGGCGACTTAAACCATAAACCATCAGGGACTTCCCGTTTGGCTTCGGTAGGGGTGAGGATTCCTTTGTCAGTGCGTTTAAACCAGGGCATTAATTTCGACAGGCTCAATTTTGGACAAGCTCAATTTTCGACAAGCTCAATTTAGACTAAGCAACATCAATAGATTTATCCAGGTATACGTCCTGAATGGCATTTAGAATTTCAATACCTTCTTTCAGCGGTCGCTGGAACGACTTGCGTCCGGAGATTAAGCCCATACCGCCTGCCCGCTTGTTGATGACGGCAGTGGTAACGGCGTCCAGTAAATCGCTGGCACCTTTGGATTCGCCACCGGAATTGATCAGCCCTGCGCGGCCCATGTAACAATTAATCACCTGATAACGGCACAAATCGATAGGATGCTCACTGGTAAGATCCGTATAAATGCGCTCGTCCAATTTTCCATAGCTGCTTCCCCCGGTATTCAGCGCTTTGAAGCCGCCATTGTTGGTCGCCAGTTTTTGCTTAATAATGTCAGCCTGGATCGTCACACCAAGATGGTTGGCCTGCCCGGTCAGGTCGGCCGAGGTATGGTAGTCAACACCATCTTTTTTGAACGCGTTGTTTCGGGTGTAACACCAGAGAATGGTTGCCATGCCGAGTTCGTGCGCTTCTTCAAAAGCCTTGGCAACTTCAACGATCTGACGAGAAGATTGGTCGGATCCAAAATAAATGGTTGCGCCAACTGCTGCCGCACCGAGGTTCCAGGCGCTGCGCACAGTACCAAACATGATCTGATCGGCCTTATTCGGGTACGTCAGAAGTTCGTTGTGATTGATCTTAACTATGAATGGAATCTTGTGGGCGTACTTACGTGAAGTAAAGGCCAGTGTACCGAAAGTGGTTGCCACTGCATTGCAGCCGCCTTCAATGGCAAGTTTCACAATGTTCTCCGGGTCGAAATAGATCGGGTTTTTAGCAAAAGAGGCTCCGCCGCTGTGTTCAATACCCTGGTCTATTGGGAGAATGGAAAGAAATCCAGTGCCGGCCAACCTTCCATTGCCAAACAACGAGCCGAGGCTCCGTAAAACCTGTGGGCTGCGATTCGATGGGCCAAACACCTGGTCAATAAAATTAGGGTTTGGAAGGTGAATTTGTTCTTTTGCGATGGTCTTGCTTTTGTATTTCAGCAGGTGGTCTGCGTCCTTACCCAGGAGTTCTGCAATGTTGCGGTTTGCCATAGTTAATTTGAAATGGGAAGGCAAATATAGACCTGTCGGGTATCCTTTCCAACAGGGAGTTTATAGCAGAAACCATAAAAAAAGCCCATTCTGCTTTAGAATGCGCTTTTTTTGAATGTTGAATAATACCGTTATGCCTTCCCCTGAAGCACGGTCAATTTTTCTTTGATCCTGGCAGATTTGCCCTGGCGACCTCTCATATAATACAATTTAGCCCTGCGAACTTTGCCGGCTTTAACAAACTCGATCTTATCAATGCTGGGACTTACGATGGGGAAGATGCGCTCTACGCCAACACCGTTGGAGACCTTCCTGACAGAAAATGATTCTCCATTTGTGCCTTTTCCCCTTCTATACAGCACTACTCCTTGAAATTGCTGAATACGCTCCTTATTGCCTTCACTGATCTTAACGTGAACATTAATCGTGTCACCAGGCTTGAAATCAGGGTGATTAACACGTTTTCCCGTAAATGATTGCTCGGCAATCTTAATTAAATCGGCCATAAGACTATCGTTTTGAAAATGGACTGCAAATATAGGAAAGCCGTGGCAGTCAACAAGGGGAGCGTACTAAATCCATGAATTTGCTCAATTACCTTCTAAAAGCCCTGGACGCCTTTTTTTTGTCCTCTTTAAAGAG
>JANYKP010000138.1 GCA_025358195.1 Cyclobacteriaceae bacterium | reverse complement strand
TAATTGCTCGCATGGGTGGCTGGAAAGGTTACCCAAGCGAATCTAAGCCAGGTAATAAGACTATGCGAATAGGTTTGATGCAACTTGAAAATATAAGTATTGGTTGGCATTTAGCTCAAAAGATATGTGCATAGGCAAGAGGCTTAAGCCTAGGGTTAATGAATATAGAATCCATACGGGCTTTAGCCCATTGGAAAATCAAAGTGCGGCACGACATACGTGTTAAAAAAAATTAATCAGAGTTCAATTATGGAAAAGTCGGTGAGGAGTGAGATGAAGATCGTGGAGGAACCGAAAAAACCTATCGCCATGCATCCAAAGAAGTTTGCGATGTGGTTGTTCATGGCAAGTGTGATGATGCTCTTTGCATCCCTGACCTCGGCGTACATTGTACGGCAGGCAGAGGGTAACTGGTTGTATTTTGAATTGCCGCTTCTTTTTTACTACACTACCGCAATTATTGCAATCAGTAGTGTAACGATGCAGTGGGCCTATTTTGCAGCCAAAAAAGATAATGCAGGCGTCGTTAAAATAATGGTTCTGATTACAAGTGTCCTGGGAGTACTGTTCTTAATTGGACAAGTTATGGGTTGGGGTGAAATGGCGCAACAAGGGGTTCACTTTGTAGGAAATCCTTCGGGTTCGTTTGTGATTGCGTTGTCATTTGTGCATGGCTTGCATATTATCAGCGCCGTTGCGTTTCTTTTGATCGTGCTCAATTCAGCCATCCGGCTGAGGATCCATTCCAAAAATATGGCCCAGATGGAAATGTGTACAACGTACTGGCATTTTTTGGGTGCGTTATGGATTTATTTATTCATTTTTTTTCTGATAAATCGATAAAAACCCCATTGGTAATTCATCGATTCGGTAGTAGATTAGCGATTGATTAGAAACCTGTAAACTCTACTCTATGTCACAAACAACAGCCGCCGTTTCTCCCGGTAAAAGCGTATGGGACGGCGGTACCTCCCCCATGGGAGTGAGCTATGGTAAGCTCATGATGTGGTTCTTCCTGATGTCGGATGCTTTCACCTTCTCGGGCCTGTTGATAACCTACGGCCTGGTACGGTCTTCCAATCCGGCCTTCGTAGGACCCGTACAAGACTTTTTTTTCGCAACAACACATTGGCCAATTCCTGAAAAGGTATACGATGCAATCCCGTTCGTACACGGGATAGAATTGCCACTTGTTTTTGTGGGATTCATGACGTTTGTTTTGATCATGAGCTCGGTGACCATGGTGCTGGCGGTTGAAGCCGGTCATCGCATGGATCGCCAGGCAGTGGAGAAATGGATGCTCTGGACAATCTTAGGAGGCTTGACTTTCCTAAGCTGCCAGGCTTGGGAATGGACTCACTTTATTATTGGTTCAGGCGATGGAACAGCCACTTCAGAAGTTGTCAATGGACAATGGGTCCAGCGGATCATTCAGGGAGCCAACTTGCATGAAAATCAATATGGCCCTCCGGCGTTTGCTGATTTCTTCTTTTTCATAACCGGCTTCCACGGCTTCCACGTTTTTAGCGGGGTACTTTTTAACTGGTTGATTTATTACAACGCTGCTACCGGCGTCTATGATCGAAGAGGTCACTATGAAATGGTTGAAAAAGTAGGTTTATACTGGCACTTCGTTGATCTCGTGTGGGTGTTTGTCTTCACATTCTTTTATCTTGTTTAATCGTTAATCGCAGATACAATGGCACATCATGAACCCCAGGTAGTTGTACTCCCACCCAACAAAGAGAAAATAAAAAAACTTTGGCGGGTGGCATTGATTCTTTTGGTGGTAACGATGATTGAATTTATAATTGCATTCACCCTGCCACACGGCCCGGCGAAAACATCCCTCTTTGTTTTCCTGACGATTGTAAAAGCAGGGTACATTGTGGGTGAATTTATGCACCTGAAGTATGAAGTAAAGGTGCTCTTCTGGTCGGTCCTGATACCGATGATCTTTATCATTTGGATGCTCGTTGCTTTTGTTTACGAAGGCACCAAGATCGTAACGATCTGACTATCGTTCCGAATTCCTGCCTTGGGGTGCATTTCAGATTGTCGCAGTCAAACTACTTCATTGGGCTAAAGCCCTTACATTTCACATCTAAATAACGCCAGCCTTAAGGCTGGCGTTATTTGAAACCTTCTCATGATGGACTTTAGTCCAATGCGACAAATTGAAATGCACCCGACGGGATCACCTGGTGGGATGAGGCTAAGGTGGAAAGGACGTTAGCCTTCTTTTATTTTAAAACACATTGAAAAAAGTTCTGTATTTGTTCCTCGCATTGCTGCTCCCGGCATTGGTATTTGTTTTCCTCAAGTATGCCGGCAGAAACGAATTTAACATCCCGGTTTATTTTGAAGAAGGTGTTACCAATCCTCCTTTAGGCTGCGAACAAAATTATGCTAAGCCCTATCTGGTAACAAATTCCATCTGGCCTATAAAAGAAGGAATTCAGGGTCCGGCAAATGTGCTGGTATTTCCAGGGCGTGGATTGGATTTTAATAAACTAAAATCTGCAATTGATGAAGAGTTCGGTCCAGGCAAGGTGTGGTTAAAGGAGGCCTGGCTTCTTGCAAAAGACTCTGTTACGTGTAACGTTTGGAAGAAATGTATTTTTTTGGTGGAACAGCCAAACCAGACCGTGTTAATGGATACAGAAGGCCGGATCCGTGGTTACTATGATCTGCAATTGCGGGAAGAAATAGACCGTTTACGTGTGGAACTTAAAATCTTAATGAAAAAATATTAGTATGGAGGATCAGCGGGAGCCTTATCATAAATTAATCATTTTTTTGTCGGTCATTATACCGCTGGCCGTGGCGATACTTTTCAGAATTCCGCCTGTGAAGGGTTATGATTTCACATTTCTCCCGCCGATTTACGCTTCTATTAATGGAATCACGGCGTTTCTGCTAATGACATCATTCTGGGCCATAAAAAATAAGAAACGTTTCTTGCACGAAAAGCTAAACAAAATCTGCATTGGTCTTTCTTCTGCCTTTTTGGTGATGTACATACTCTACCATATGACCACAGAGCCGACACCCTATGGTGGACAAGGTATTGTAAGAGGCGTTTATTTCTTTGTGTTGATTTCACACGTTGGACTTTCAGTAGTGGTGATACCCTTCGTATTATTCACTTTTTCCCGCGCACTGGCAGGCAACTTTGAACGACACCGGAGATTGGCTAAATTTACATTCCCAATATGGTTATATGTGGCTATTACGGGAGTTGTCGTGTACCTAATGATTAGTCCTTATTATCGGGCATGATGAAAAAGCTAAGCGTGTTGATTGTTTTGTTTTTATGTGCATCACTCTTCGCGAGCGCGCAATGTGCGATGTGCAGGACCACATTGGAGAACAATGTAAGCAATGGGAATATCGGCATAGCAGCTGGGATTAATTTCGGTATCTTGTATTTATTCTTTGCACCGTATATCGCGGTAGCAGTTATTGCCTGGCTCTGGTATCGCACCAGCAAATCAAATGAGCGAAAGGAATTACAAAAGCGCACTCTTCTCCGGTAAGTGCCCTGCTTGCCGGGAAGGGAATATTTTCAAATACCCGGTTTCTAATATTTCACATTTTTCCGATATGAATATGAATTGCACAGTGTGTGGTGCCACCTTTGAGCCCGAGCCTGGCTTCTACTTTGGCGCGATGTTTATTACGTATGCGTTCAATGTCGTCTTGTTGATTGCTTTTGGGCTCACGATTTACGCCTTTATTGAACTGCCTGAGGTTGCTTACCTGGCCTTGATCGCCATTCTTGCAGTTATTTGTACTCCGTTTTCATTCCGGGCGTCACGCGTACTTTGGCTCTATTGGTTTGGAGGGCTTCATTTCAACCCCAACCGTAAACACCTTTCCTGACATGTACGTTAAGGTACCTATGAATGCACGAAGTCTCGGGCTACTACTTGTATCTGTAGTATTTGTGGGGGCGGGATTATTGACGCGCATATATTTTTCAGGAAAATTTCATCAAAAGCTGGTCACGACGATTCAACATAATGTTGTGTCCGAGTTTGCGCTCATGGATCGGGAAGCAAAGCAACTCCTGGAGGATCAATGTGATGTTTCGTCACCTGTGTGGGATCAGGCGCGCCACTTTTTTGTCCTGGCTGACAGCAATCGTATCCTCGCCTGGAATCACTCTTATTTTCTTCCGAATATGACATTATTAACGCTGGTGGATAGTGTGGCATTTGAAAGCTCTATCCGCGGAGATTTCCTGGTGAAGAAGTGGCCCGCTGTTAATGGATCGTCCCTGTATGGCATATTGAAACTCACAGACCGGTATCCGATCATCAATAATTTTCTGACATCGCAATGGGCACCCTCCATTTTCCCTATAAAAGAGCTTCAGATTTTTGGCCCTGCAGTGCTGAAAGGTGAACCAATTGTGACCAAGGGAAAAACACTTTTTAAGATTCTTCCCGAAAAACCCGAAGTGCATGAGAGCCTATTGTCCCTGTTCTTATTGTCAGCAGGAGTCATTCTGTTATTCATTGCTGTATGGAGGTTTAAAGTGTTCTTTGAGAAATCGTTTAGCTACGATCTTGCTTTGTGCATACTGTTCATCGGGCTCTTGGTAATTCGATTGGGCATGATCGCCATCAATTTGCCTGCCCTCTATTTTCCATCCGATGTCTTTGATCCAAAAAAATTCGCATCCTCTTCCTTGAATGCATCGCTGGGGGATTTGTTTTTAAATGCGATGGTGCTATTGATGCTGGTGGTTTACATGTTCCGAAATTTCAGAAAATTCAAGTTCGTTCGATGGATGCTACAATGTTCTGATATTCAACGCTATGTAGCCGGTACGGTTTGTTTATTGATGTGTTTCTTAGGCTTACTTTTTCCTTATGACTTTATTGAAGCGATCTACCACAACTCAAACCTGTCCCTGGATATTGCCCAATCCATTTCATTCGATGCAGTCAGGGTAACAGCACTCGCAGCGGTGCTGACAGGGTGTGTAACCAGTTTTTTGTTCATGCACATCTTCTTTTCACTGGCGAATCATCTGTTTAAAGCTCGATCACTTTATTTTTTTGCAGGACTTCTACTTGCATCCGTACTTTTTCTTCTTCAATTCTACGTGACCGGTCGCAACCTATCGGTAACCATGGTCCTGGGTATTGCGTTCTTTTCTGTTCTAAAAATATCGGGACTTACCAGTAGTGCATTTCGTGTTTCGTTTCGACTATTTATCTATCTGATATTTTCGCTCAGTATTTTCAGTTTTCAAAGCGCTTGGGCCGTGCGCAAATTTTATAAAGAGCGACAAGTACTGGATCAGTTCCGGTTTGGTAAGGACTTTTTGACCGGCCGGGATGTTCTTGGCGAATACCTGCTGGATCAAGCCCGGCAACGGATCGCAAAAGACCAATTCATTCAAACGCGAATGGCAAGTCTTTTTTTGAATAAGTCGGCAGTGACGGACAAAATAAGAAGGGTGTACCTGAATAATTATTTTGACCGCTACGAAATCACCATCACGACTCGGAATGAAGATTATAAACTGACATTACTACCAAAGGAAAATGCTGATAGTGTC
>JANYKP010000091.1 GCA_025358195.1 Cyclobacteriaceae bacterium | reverse complement strand
CATCAACGTTGCTGTCAAGCCATTCTTTCGCTTTGGCTTTGGATTGCTTTAATAGGTCAGTATTCATCAATAGTCTCCAGTTAAAATGAATTTCATGCAAACTAATTCATTTGGGCTAAAGCCCTTTTTATCTTGTCACATATAACCCAGCCTTAAGGCTGTGGTTATATGATTCCTTCCCCACATGGACTTTAGTCCAACCCGATATTTAACGATTGAAATCAAATCGTCACAGTCATAGTTAGTTTTACAAATCATTTTGATCACACACCTGGGTTACAAAGGTTTGTAATCTACTCCACTGATTACTCATATCATAAATTTCCCCTCAACTCCTGTTCGCGCTCAATGGATTCAAACAATGCTTTAAAATTTCCTTTTCCAAACGACTTCGCGCCATTGCGCTCGATGATTTCGAAAAACAAGGTAGGGCGATCTTGCACAGGCTTGGTGAATATTTGCAACAAATAACCCTCCTCATCGCGGTCGATAAGTATATTTTGGGCTTTTAATTCCTTCCAGTCCTCATTTATTTTTCCCACCCGCTTGATCACATCCTCGTAGTAGTTATCCGGCACATACAGGAACTCAACTCCTCGCTTTCGCAATTCGGATACGGTTTGGATGATATCATCGGTGGCAATGGCAATGTGTTGCACGCCAGGGCTTTTATAAAAATCAAGATATTCCTCGATCTGGGATTTTTTCTTTCCTTCCGCCGGCTCGTTGATCGGAAATTTGATATACCCATTTCCATTTGAAACGACTTTCGACATCAAGGCGCTGTACTCGGTGGAGATATCACTGTCGTCAAAAGTCACCAGCAGACTGAACCCCATCACTTTTTCATAGAACTCCACCCAATGATTCATTTTCCCAAGTTCCACATTACCGACGCAATGGTCCACGTGTTTCAATCCAATACTCTTTGGCTGAAACGTGCTCTTCACCGGTTTGTATCCCGGCAGGAAGGGGCCTTTGTAATTCTTTCGTTCGACGAAGGTGTGTATGGTTTCTCCATATGTGTGAATGGCGGATAGGACGACTTCACCAAATTCGTCGCGGAGAGTTTGTGGTGCAAACGCAGGATGAGCTCCTCGCACAACTGTTTCATTGAATGATTTTGTAGCATCTTCCACCCACAACGCCAGAACTTTAACACCATCGCCATGCTTTTTTACATGTTCTGCAATTTCAGAAGTCGGCTGTAGGGAGGTTGTAACGACAAAACGTATTTTATTCTGCTGCAGCACGTAGGAGGCCCTGTCGCGTACACCTGTTTCGGGACCGGCGTAGGCGACCAAATCAAACCCAAAACAGTGTTGATAATAGAGTGCCGCCTGCTTGGCATTGCCCACATAGAATTCTACGTGGTCCGTGCCGTTGATGGGAAGGAAGTCCTGCTTCATTGTCTCTTATCATTTGAAAGGTCAAAATTAACTATTCGGCAGGTTTGTTTTAATATCTGGCCGCATTTCTCTAATCTTGGCAAAATTTTGGAAAATGGACGTTAAAGCAATCGACAAGGCCCTTCAGGAGATTATTAAGAACCGCCTTGAATTATTGAAGTTGGATTACAGCAATCCCAAATACGATGAGTTTGAGGAAAAACTCCATGGCCTCGAAGATGCTTTTCAGGATAATTTTGGCGAGGAAATTGAACGTGTGCTGCAAGATGTTCACGATGAGTATTGTCCGGATACCGATGTGCTTGTTCCAATAGCTTACATCGCCAAAGTCTACACCGTGACTGGCAAGAATGAATTTTCGGTGGCCCCAACCGAAGGTGTGTTTGTTGAAATGGATGACTACCCCGGAAAGGATACGAAGCTGGTCATCCTTCCAAATCCTGTCCGCATTGTTTTAAATATTGGTAATGACCAGCAGGAGGTTGTCTGGACAGCGAAATAGGAATGACGAATTTTGAATGACGAGTGAAGAATGTGTTAACGTGTTAATGTGTTAATGTGTTAATGTTTTGATGTGACAGGAATTGAAAATCTTGGGTTCACTTTGCCTACTGCCCATTGCCTACTGCCTACTTCTCCCATTGCCTACTTTTTCTCCCATTGTCTGAACTTTTGATTGTTCGATTGATGTAATGTGTTAACGTGTTAACGCTGGCTCATTGTATGAACTGTGATTTTTTTGATGGATGTGATTACCATGATTTCGATTACAGAGTAATTGTCAATTGCTGCTCATCTTAAACCTTGAACCTTAAACCTTAAACCTTGAACCTTGAACCTTAAACCTTGAACCTTAAACATTGAACCTTGAACCTTGAACCCTAAACTGCCTACTGCCTTTGCCTGCTTCGCCTTCAGAATCCTAATTTCCCCCTAACCCTCTCAAGCACTCCCCTGGCAATAACGCGGGCACGTGCTTCGCCTTCTTCAAGTTTCTGATCTAATTCATCCGGGTGGGTCATAAGGTATTGAAACGTTTCGCGCTCCTTCTTGAAGTGTTCGATCAGCAGGGAGAGAAGTTCCTGCTTTGCGTGGCCGTAGCCGAAGTTGCCAGCCAAATATTTTTTCCTGAGTTCTTCTGTCTGTTCGGTAGATGCGACGAGCTTATAAATAGCAAACACATTATCCTTATCAGGATTTTTTGGAGCCTCCATGGGAGTGCTGTCCGTGACAATGGACATGACCTGTTTTTTAAGTTCCTTTTCCGAAAGGAATATGTCAATGATGTTGTTGTAAGACTTACTCATCTTCTGTCCATCCGTGCCGGGTACGGTCATGACGTGTTCTTCAATCTGTGCCTCGGGTAGGACAAGTGTTTCCCCGAATTGACTATTAAAGGAGGCGGCAATATCCCGCGACATTTCCAGGTGCTGCCGTTGGTCCTTGCCCACGGGCACAATGTTTGCATCATACAGGAGGATGTCAGCTGCCATCAGCACCGGGTAAATGAAAAGTCCGGCGTTCACGTCGGAAAGCCGGTCCGATTTGTCTTTGAATGCGTGGGCATTGGAAAGCATCGGGAAAGGTGTGATGCAGTTGAGATACCAGGTGAGTTCGCATACCTCGGGAATTCGACTCTGTCGGTAGAGCAGATTCTTCCTGGTATCAAAACCTAAGGCAATCCACGCGGCGGCGACGGCCAACGTGTTATCCTTGCGCAATTCCGCATCTTTGATGGTGATAAGTGAATGAAGGTCGGCAATAAAGAAAAAGGATTCGTTGCCCGCCTTCTGGGAAAGCTTGATTGCCGGAATAATGGCCCCCAGCAAATTGCCCAAATGCGGCCGTCCGCTGCTTTGTATACCGGTGAGAATTCGTGCCATAGTGGTGCAAAGAAAACAGGGATAATGCAATTACCATTACTTTTGTAATAATTTGTTATGCTAATTCGCTTTTTACGTAGGTAACATAACTCCTGATCTTATCCTATGAATCGACTGCTTACACCACCCTATTGTCGCGTACTCAGTATGAAGAAGTTGACAGTATTGATTTTGACGTTGCTTGCTTTCCAATCCTGGTCGCAGCAAGCCGAACCATTGATCTTCCGTGAAAGGACGTTCGACTTTGGTGAGATCGAAGAGCGCAAGGGTATTGCGGATCATGAATTTACCTTCACCAATAACAGCGGGCGCCCGGTGAAAATACTTTCTGTGCAGGCTTCCTGTGGATGCACCACACCGGGTTGGTCTCAAAATCCTGTGCCTCAGGGAAAGAATGGTTTCATCAAGGTGAGCTTTGATCCAAAAGGAAGGCCCGGTTATTTTAACAAATCGCTCACCGTTACCACGGATTGGGATACTAATCCGATTATTCTCCAGATCAAAGGTCAAGTGGTGACAGGGGCTGAAAGAGAGACAAGTGATTTCCCGATAGCTAATGGAAATCTTTATTTTAAAACCAAGTCGTTCAATTTTGGCAAAGCTTTTATAAATAAGGACCCGGCGCGAAAACAATTCCCGGTAATGAACAAGGGAACTTTGCCGATAAAATTTCTTGAAGTGGCGAAACCTGCTTACCTCACTGTTGAAGTGCCTGTTGTCCTGGCTTCCCAGGAGATCGGCGCTATCGTGGTTTCGTATGACGCACGACAGAAGAATCAGTTTGGCTTTGCGTCCGATAATATCCAAATCACAACCGACGATGCCGGTCAGGAGCTTAAATCGATTTCAGTTTATGCCATGCTGGAAGAATATTATCCGGTTCCATCGGGAGAAGAAGCAACCCGCATACCCATATTGACGATCAGAGAAGAGACGATTGATCTGGGTCATTTTCGTCAAAGCACAACGATTGATCGGGGAGTGATGATTAAGAATGTCGGCAAGACAGATCTTCAAATCAAGGCCTTGCAGGGGAATTGCGCCTGCATTTGGGCGGAGGTGGCCAATAAACTGATCCGTCCGGGTGACTCGACGCTACTCAAGATTTCATTCAAGCCGCAGTCCAGGGGAGGCACCCAGCAGAAGGCTATCACCTTGTATTCGAATGACCCTCGCAACCCGGTGAGGAGGATCAATGTGCTTGCGTATATTGAAGACTGAGGAAATGTAAAAGTAGCGAGCCCACTTTTACATTTGGCGTTTGATATTTTACATTTTTTTTAAATATCAAAGTGGGATCACTTCACGAATAGCTTCTCAACAATTTTTCTTGCAGCATCCCCATCACCATAAAGTGAAGTCGACTTAATGACTATATCCTGATTCTTTTTGAAACCCGCCAGGATTTTTTCGCTATCCGCCCCAACAATCTCATTAGCCCCTGCCTCGACGAGTTCCACCCACTCCGTTTGGTCGCGCAGGGTTA
>JANYKP010000072.1 GCA_025358195.1 Cyclobacteriaceae bacterium | reverse complement strand
TTTCATGAGTTCCTCTTGGCGACCCGTGTGAGCACTGGTCAGGCGATTGCGGAAGTCTCCGAATGAAGTATTGATCCAGAGCGTCTTTTTTGATTCTTTGTCCAGCGAGGGTATGATGCCCAACTTGGGCAAGCTGGTTTCACGCTTATCGCTGATCTGGATGATGACCAGGTCATGTTTATGCGCCAGCGATTGTAAATTATGGTAAAAGCCTTCATCAATGAAATCAGAAATCATAACGATTACGCTCTTTCGCTTGATCGAATTGAGGGCAAACGAAATGGCCTTTGCCAAATTTGTTTTTGTAGAACGCGGTCGTAGTTTTTCCAGTTGCGAAACGATTTCATACGCCTGTCCAACACCCTTTTTTGGCCGAATGAATTTCTCACGTTCGTCCGAGAAGCAGATCAGACCAATTTGACTGGATTCCTTGGCGCCGGACAAAGCCAGGACACCGCAAATCTCCATGGAAATGTCAAATTTTGTTTTACCGAGGCTACCGATATTTTGTGAGGCGCTCACATCAAGGATGAAGAAAATCGTTTGTTCTTTTTCCTCTTTGAATGTTTTAACGAAGGTGCCATGTCCTTTGGCGGACACGTGCCAGTCAATCGCGCGGATGTCATCGCCATATTGATAAGGACGGACATCATCAAACTCCAGCCCGGATCCTTTGAAAATTGAATGGAAGTCCCCCTGCATCTGGCTGTTGATAGCCTTGCGTATCTGGATCTCGTACCGACGGAGCTTTTTCAGAAGTTCTTTCACTTCGGCATCACTTTAGGGACGCTAAAATATGAGTAATTTGCACCCGCCAAAAGAAAGATTTGTATGAGATTAAGTTGGGTCGTCGTAATTCTGCTTTTGAGCACTGTGGCATCGTGTAAAAAGGATAAAGAATCGCAAGGTATTCTTTCTAAGGCTCAGATGGTGGATTGGATGATTGATATCTACCTCGCGGAGGCGCGGACCCAGTTATTAACGGTCTCCCGCGATTCTGCCTATAAACTCTTTTTCCCCTATCCGGATTCACTCATGCACAAAAAAGGAATCCGCGATTCAGTCTTACAAGAATCTTACCGCTATTATTTGGACCACCCCACGTATTTAGAGGCCATCCTCGACACGGTCATCGACTCACTGAGTTTGCGTGAGCAGCGCTTGCGGCAGCCGCCCGTAAAACCATTGTAATGATTTATCCGGATGATTTTGAAACTCGCCTGGGATTTGACCAGGTCCGTCACCGGATACTTCAGTATTGCCTCGGAGATCTGGGAAAGAAAAGGGTTGCTGATATTTCTTTTCTTTCTGATAAAGGGTTGATTGAATCGTACCTTTTTCAAAACCGGGAGGCGAAACAAATCCTTGACCGTGGTGGCGAAGTGCCTGTTGAATCGTATGATGATCCCGAAATTTGGTTTCAGACTGCTGCCATCGTTGATAATTTTTTGGAAGGAAGTGACTTTCTGAAAATCGGTAACGCATTAAAAATTATTCAAAAAGCTTCTGATTTTCTTCAAAAGAATCAAACTACCTATCCCGCGCTATTTCAGCTATCACTCCCTGTAAGTTCCGGAAAGAAAATACTGGAAGCAATTCATCAAAAAATTGATGACGATGGTGAAGTGAAAGATAATGCGTCCCATGAATTGTCAAGGATTAGAAGGAGGTTGCAGGAGGAAGAACTGAAGATCAGGAGAATTGCCGAACAAATTATGCGGCAGGCGGTAGCACAGGGTTGGATCGCCGAGGGATCAAATCCAACGATTCGCGATGGCCGGCTGGTGATACCCATCGCTGCCGAGCACAAACGCAAAATCAAAGGATACATTATCGATCAGTCATCGACTGGGCAGACCGTTTACCTGGAACCCGGTGAAGTGATGGAGGCTAACAACGACCTGCGTGATCTTGAATTGGAGGAGCGAAAAGAAATCATCCGAATTCTCCGGGAACTTACGTCGCTTTTGCGCCAGCATCTTCCGGAACTTGAAAATGGTTACGAGTTCCTGGCCGCACTTGATTTCAACCGCGCGAAAGCAAAATACGCGCAGGATATAGAAGCAACCCTGCCAGCGGTTGAAAATTTTCCTACCCTGCAATGGAAGAACGCCCGGCATCCGCTCTTGTTTCTATCGCTGAAGGGCAAGCGACGGCTGATACCTTTGACATTGGAACTGGCAACGGACAGTCGTTTTCTATTGGTCTCTGGTCCAAATGCCGGAGGTAAATCTGTTTGCCTCAAAACCGTAGGGCTGATTCAATATATGTTTCAATGCGGCTTGCTTGTACCCCTGCAAGAGGATTCAGTGATGGGAGTGTTCCAGAAAATATTCCTGGACATTGGTGATCAGCAGTCGATCGAGAATGATTTGAGTACGTATAGTTCGCATTTGCATAATATGGATTTTTTTATTCGTCAATCCGGCGAAGATACGCTGGTTTTGATGGATGAACTCGGTTCAGGCACCGATCCGAATTTCGGAGGAGGCATTGCCCAAGCGGTGCTTGAACAATTGGTGAAAAAGAAAGTGTGGGGATTAGCCACAACACACTACTACAATCTGAAAGTGTTTGCCAGCAACTTTCCGGGCATGCGAAATGCCGCGATGCTGTTTGATACCGAACAC
>JANYKP010000030.1 GCA_025358195.1 Cyclobacteriaceae bacterium | reverse complement strand
TTGGAATGACCTGAAGGTGCGTGTAAAAGGAAATCAGGTGACCACCTGGCTGAATGGAGTTGAGATGATTAAGTTTACCGATGACCAAATCGGCTCACGCTCGGGTAAAATTGCGCTGCAAATTCATGATGGCGGCGGAGTTAAGGTCCGATGGAGGAAAATTTTTCTGAAAGAGCGCTGAGGTTAATGGAGGAATTACGAATGATGATTTACAAATGACGAATCCTTTGTCAATTGATTATTGTCAGTTTTCTCCCGACTGCTACTTCTCAATGTGAAAGCAGAATCTAAAACCGTAGGAAATAAGTCATTTCCCACTCAGTTGTTGACAGGGTAGGATTACTGTTTTACTTCCAACCCGTGTGCGTAGCGGAGAATATTTTCTACGGCTACGGGTGAAGGGTCAAGTTGTGCTTTGTCAACACTGTTTTTAGCAAGTAACAACTCCCGGTAATGCAGTTGCAGTTCGCGGTCAAGGGAAAGCACGCGGCTAATCTCCTGGGCTTCCTCCTTTGTGGTCTCTTGGTAAATAAACCTGATCAGGTCGTTTTGGGTAAATGTTTTGGTCATAGGCATATTGGGTTTTGGTCATTTTCTTCCTCAAGTTGATGAGTGCATAGCGCATTCGGCCCAGGGCGGTGTTGATACTTACACCGGTTTTGTCGGCAATCTCCTGAAAACTCATGTCCATGTAGTGGCGCATAACGAGTACTTGCTTCTGCTCGGCTGGCAATTCTTTAATAAAATCGCGCAGGCGGGTCTGGGTTTCCTGAACAATTTGCAACGATTCGGCCGAATCCTCTGAAAACTCCATGGAATTGAATACGCGGCTCCCATCTTCCAGGACGATTTCCGGATACCGGCGGCTGCGCCGGAAAGCGTCAATCGCCATATTATGGGCAATACGGCTTAGCCAGGGTAAAAACTTGCCTTCTTCATTATAGCGTCCACCCTTAATGGTATTTACAGCCTTGATAAAGGTTTCCTGGAGCAGATCTTCTGCCTTGTATCGGTCCTTTACGATAAGGTAAATGGCCGTGTAAATGCGGGATTTGTGACGATGGAGGAGCACAGCAAAAGCCTCTTCGTTACCTTGTTGATATAGCGACACTAAGTTGCTGTCGCTGGATCTGTTGTCTATCATTCTTTCTCACGATTAGGTAACGTAGAGCTTCAGATCGATAGTGTACGGGTTAGTTATTATTATTTTGGACTGAAAAGATAGAAATATTCCTCAAAGACTCAAAAATTTTTAGAAAATTCTTGCCTCCTATGGAATTTCTTATCCTATTTGTCCCATATTTTTTGCAGACGTAACCACGCACATGCCTGTTAGTAAGAAGAAAGTGATCAAAAGCCTCGATAGCCTATCCGGGGAGTTGAAGGAGTTGCTGAAAATACAGTATCCTGCGGGGTATGAGAACAGCATAACGCGGATCAATAACGCAAAGAAAGAGCCGATCTTTGTTTTCCCTCTGGAAACAGAAGAAGCTACATACCTTGTCAAGCTTCCCGCTACCAAAAACAGTGAAGGCGGATACGATGTTGAATCCAAGCCTAAAGAAGAAGAGTTCGCTCCGGCTGAAAAAGCGGAGGAGGAGGATTTTGGCTCAAATGACGATTTTGATGGAGGCGACTACGATGATGAGGGTGAGGGTGGAGAAAGCCGGAGCAAGGATCCCAGCTACGAGCCGGATTTTGATAATTAATCTTCGCATGGTGTCAGACTCTTTAAAAGTGTCTGGCACCATGTACCTTTGTTAATGACTCCCGCCGCCATCCTGACTGATTCTTACTTAGACGATCTCGATCCTAAGAAATACATCATCATCAAGCGGGCGCGGGTCAACAATCTGAAGAACTTAAGTGTTGCCATTCCGCGAAATAAATTAGTGGTGGTGACTGGGCTTTCCGGTTCGGGAAAGTCGTCCCTCGCGTTTGATACACTTTTCGCTGAAGGTCAACGGATGTATGTCGAAAGCCTCAGTTCTTATGCCCGGCAATTCCTGGGACGGATGGAGAAGCCTGATGTGGATTACATACGGGGA
>JANYKP010000559.1 GCA_025358195.1 Cyclobacteriaceae bacterium | reverse complement strand
CCGATTCCGAAAAGGCCGAAATTTCAAAATCATCATCTTTTTCCAGTTTGTCCGGAAGCAAACTTTTCTGAACCATCTTCGCAATTTTCAACTCTTCTTTATAGCGTTCATTTTGAATGGCCTCTTTTAACAATCGAAAATTTTCAATGGAGATGCCTGCCTGGTTCGTAAACGCAGAAACAATCTGGGTCATTTCTTTATTGAAGCCCTCTGGCAGCTCTTTTAGTAGCGCCAGGGTGCCGATTTTTTCTCCTTTGACCAGAACCGGAAACGCCATTAATGAACGGAAGCGCGTGCCCTTCAGGGTCGCCAGATGGCTTGAAAGATTTTTTGTCTTGTCACTGCTTTGGTCCAGGATTCCTTTCACATGGCGCCCATTGAGATGCTCCTGGATCTTGAGGGTATCACTCTCGGTGATTTGGTAAGTTTGGAGTCGATTTTGCTGTTGGTCACCCTTTATCTCCAACCAGGCGGCATCCGCAAAGACTGAACTCACTGAACTCTCCAACAAAATCTTATAAACACTTTCTTCACTCTGCTCCGTCTGAACCGACTGGCTGATACGTTGGAAGTTGACAACTTCTTCCAGTTTTTGTTCAAACACGGAGGAGGTGGGTAAATTGAAGAGTATCACCAGGAAGGAGAAAATGCTGTAGAGCATGACGAATGAAAATAGATATATATTGAAAACATGGTTTTGAAAGTCCAGAAATGCGGTGGACTGCAATTTTATTTCATCTGAAAAATGTATCACAGTAAAAAGAAAATAACCGAGATAAAAGAAGGACAATAGTAATAGCAGCAGGCTGGTCCATTTCTGTTTAAAATTGAGATAGGCCACCCATTTCATGTTTGCGGACAATATGAGTGCCAGCAGGCCCGTGAGAATACTGATTGACGTGAAAACCCACTCCTTGAGAATAATCTGCAAATTGTCAGAGAGCAATACGATCAGCAATAACATTTCAAACACAAGCCATCCCCGAATAAGCCACTTGGATTTTTGATACAGGATAAGGCGCTTCCAGCAAGTGCCTGCTGCAATAAGAAAGCTTAGAAGGAGTCCCAGGTTGATGAGATATTCAACATCAATAAAAAAGATATTGGAAGAAAGTTTGGTAGATCCCAACAAGAAATCCAGCACTCTCAGCGACAGGGAGAGGACCGTAGCCACCAGCCCTGTTGCAAAAACCCGCCAGAGAAGATCTGTAAAATTGAGCGATTCATCGCGCTCAATTTTGAATTTGTAATAGTAAAAGACGCTGATTACATACAGATCCAACATGACTTTGGGGAGCCAGACCGGGACATCCGGCGTCAGACCTTTGAGGTCGCTGAACAACACAGTGACATCTGAAAAAAGCATCACCAGCCACGTGACGATGGCGGCAAGAAATGTGAGTCGCGTGAGTGCTTTGGTTTTCACAGAATCATCCTTACTTCCCGGTCTTTTACGGGAAGTGGTGCGCTAAGATCGCAAAGTTTTAAAATTACTTTCTACTGTAATTCGGGGCCTCCCGCGTAATGGTGATATCATGGGGATGACTTTCCGTCACACCCGCTACCGTGATCTTTACAAATTTTGCCTGTTTGAGTTTTGCGATGTTCTTTGCCCCGCAATAGCCCATACCCGCTTTAAGTCCGCCTACTAACTGGTATAAAACTTCTGAAACAAGGCCCTTAAATGGCACACGGCCTGATATTCCCTCCGGCACAAGTTTCTTGATATCCTCCTCTGCATCCTGAAAATAACGGTCTTTTGATCCATCGTCCATCGCCTCAATGGAACCCATTCCGCGGTAGGACTTAAATTTTCTTCCCTCGTAGATAATCATTTCACCGGGCGCTTCATCCGTACCTGCCAGCAATGAACCGATCATGATGGAGTCGGCCCCGGCGGCGATGGCTTTTACCATGTCGCCGGAGAAACGAACACCTCCATCGGCAATGATTTTAACATCCGAACCTTTGATTGCCTTGGCCGCTTCATAGACAGCTGACAATTGAGGAAGACCAACCCCGGCCACAACACGTGTTGTACAAATACTTCCTGGTCCCACGCCCACTTTGATGGCATCAGCTCCTGCTTTCGCTAATGCTTTTGCCGCTTCTCCCGTTGCGATGTTGCCCACAAGGAGGTCCATTTCAGGAAATTTTCTCTTCACTTGCTTTGCTGCATCGATCACGCCTTTCGAGTGTCCATGAGCGGTGTCTATACTTATCACATCTACTCCAGCCACCTTAAGGGCTTCAATCCGAGCAATAATGTCGTGTGTTACTCCTACTGCAGCGCCTACGCGAAGTCGTCCAAACTTGTCCTGACAAGCATTGGGTTTGTTTTTCTTTTTGAGGATATCTTTATAAGTTACCAATCCCGTCAACTTTCCTTTCTTATTTACGATGGGCAATTTCTCAATTTTATAATCCTGCAGAAGAATCTCGGCTTGCTCCAGTGTTATTCCTTCCGGCGCTGTGATGAGATTGTCTTTAGTCATGATTTTTTCAACCGGTATGGACATATCCTTTTGAAAGCGCAGGTCACGGTTGGTGATAATGCCGACCAATTTTCCATTTCCGTCGATCACGGGTATACCGCCGATTTTGAATTCACGCATGATCTTTTCCGCATCGCGCACCGTCGAATTTATGCGCAAGGTGATTGGGTCGAGGATGAGTCCGCTCTGCGATCGTTTCACTTTGCGCACCTGGTCGGCCTGCGCTTCGATGCTCATGTTCTTGTGAATGAACCCCATGCCGCCTTCCAGGGCCATACCGATGGCCAATGCCGACTCGGTCACCGTGTCCATCGCAGCCGATAGAATTGGTATATTCAATTTAATGCCCTTTGTGAGGTGGGTGGACGTATCTGTCTCCCGTGGAAGTATTTCACTGTACGCTGGGACGAGGAGCACATCATCGTAGGTGAGTGCTTCAAAAAGGAACTTGGCAGAATGGAGGGCCATGGCAAATAAATTAGGATCGATTACTTGCCGGGCAAAGCTAATGGCAAATGTGATCATTCGCTAATGCGGATTTAATCCTGCTCCTGAATCACCTGTATTTTGCAAAACCCCACGGACGACCCTTAAATTCAAAAGATCAAAAGCTATATTTGAGTCATGAAAAGACTATTTTTTGTATCGGCTCTTTCTTTTTTTGCCGGCTTTTCGTTCGCCCAACATCAAAGCGGTAAAGCATCTTTCTACGCTGACAAATTTGAAGGTCACCAGACGGCCAGTGGAGAGAAGTACAAGCACGGTAAACTTACTGCGGCGCATAAATCGTTGCCATTCGGCACGAAAGTGCGCGTGACTAACATCGAAAATAATCAATCAGTAGACGTGGTGGTGAATGACCGCGGGCCATATGTGGATGGCCGGATTATTGATTTGTCGAGGTCAGCCGCTGAAAAATTGGGTTTTGTCAATCAGGGCCTGACCGATGTGAAAATAGAAGTACTGGATGCCGGTGATGGCAAGAGCGGGATGGAGATCAAAGCGATTGACCGGGTTTCCGTGGATGAAAAAGAATTTTATGACTTTGAAATAGAACGCAAGGAACCAAACGGCTTCGGCATACAGATTGGCACCTATCAAGAATTAGTGAACCTGATGCGTCTGGCTGACAATCTTAAAAGTTCGTACAAGAAAAAAGTGACTGTTCAGGTGAAAATACTCAACGGAGTCAAGTACTATAGTTTGATCCTGGGCCAATTCTCAAATCGTGACAAAGCGGATAAATTCATGGCATCCATCCGAAAAAAATATCCGGATGCATTCATTGCAGAATTTCATAAACTCCGATAGAAGGATGTTGACCATGAAGTGACAGCCCGGCTTTGAAAAAAAACTTTTTATAACGCCTCTTACTGCATTTTCTTACAATTATCGGTTAATCCTACTTCTTTGTTAGGAGATCCATTGAATAGCACAAGGTTGCAGCCCGAAGAGCGAATCAGAAGCATGGTCACTAAGAAAACAACGAACCACAACAAGCATTACGATCTAAGGTCCGGCGGATCATTGGCCCTATTTCGTTGTGCCCGTTGTGTCATCTTCGTGCTCGTTGTGACCCAAAAAATCTAAATATGAAGTAGGATTAACAATTAACGATTAACTTAACACTAGTTCCTCCATAGACTTTGATTTTCTTTACGAAATACTTTTAATCCAGTCAAAGAGGTTATAGTTTTCAGGAAATACAAATCGGTGGAATTCTTTGGATACCTGGCATCTATTTTTATTGGTTTGATCCTGGGTCTTCTGGGAGGTGGTGGGTCCATTCTCTCCATCCCGATTCTTGTCTATCTTTTTCATATTGAACCAGTCCAGGCATCGGCCTACTCGTTGTTTATCGTGGGCGTCACTAGCCTGGCGGGTGCCATACCAAAGTATCGCCAACACCTGGTGAATGTCAGGACAGGTATCATGTTCGGGATTCCCTCAATTTTCAGTATTTTTTGTACACGTAAATGGGTGCTACCCGCTATCCCTGACATAATTTTCACTACCGGTGACTTTGTCTTTACAAAGCGCCTTCTGGTACTGGGATTATTTGCGGTGCTGATGATACTTGCGGCCGTCCCCATGATTCGTGGAAGAAAAAAATTTACATCTGATAACCAACGCTTCCGCACCTTTCTGGTGATTATTGAAGGTTCTGTCATTGGATTCTTAACCGGATTAGTAGGTGCCGGGGGTGGCTTTCTCATCATTCCAGCGCTAGTTTTACTCACCGCTTTACCCTTCAAGACGGCTGTGGGCACTTCGCTTTTTATTATCAGTATCAATTCCTTAATGGGGTTTGTTGGGGACTTAATGAATTTCGAGATGGATTGGCCCCTTCTTTTGTCTATCAGTGGGCTGGCCATCGGTGGAATCGTTATCGGCAATTACTTTTCAAACCATATTGCTTCCTCCAAACTAAAAATAGCCTTTGGGTGGGTCACCCTGTTCATGGGTTGCTATATCTTGTTCAGGGAGATTAATTTTTAGAATAGAGTTTAACAATCTAGTCACTTTTTCATCGGGAGCTTTCACTTCTACGCGTATTACTATTAAATTTTCGAACAATTAGATCGTGACCGTCCTTACTTTCAAGCTGAACGAAAAACTGTACTTGCGTGACCCACAACACACGCGATTGGGACAGCATATCATTCGTGGTAGCAGTGAAATGATTGCCCGACTGGGATTTGAGCATTTTACTTTTAAAAAGTTGGCGAAAGAAATTGACTCGACCGAAGCGTCTATCTACCGCTATTTCGAAAACAAGCATCGTCTTCTGCAGTACCTGGTTGCTTGGTACTGGAGCTGGCTGAACTACCGAATCGACCTGGCTACCTCAAGTCTTCCAAACACACGTGAAAAACTCAAGGCGGCTTTGCATGTGATTGCCGAAGAAAAAAAATATGACCCCACGTTTCAATTTGTCAACGAGGAAGCACTTCATCGCATCGTTGTGGCTGAGCTTGACAAAACCTACCTTACCAAGTGGGTGGATAATGATAATAGCATAGGACTTTTTGGTGGGTTCAAAATGCTTTGTTATAAACTTGGAGGATTTATTACCGAACTTAATCCGGATTATCAATACCCGCATTCATTAATATGTACGATACTGTTAGCAGCGAACCAACAACTTTTTTTTATTCAGCACTTGCCAACACTTTCGAATATCAACAAAAAGAATGCAACCCAAATTCACGATAAACTGGAGGAATTTTTGACCAGCCTGGTGTTCAACGCTATTGACCGATGACCTGACCCCGGTACAATTATAATTTCTTTCAGAAGGTGTTGATCAGTTCACAAATTCCAGGACCGACTTCTCCATGCTGTCACAACATTCGTGAATCTGTTCTTCCGTTATGACCAGTGGTGGCGCCAGGCGTATTATGTTTCCGTGCGTAGGTTTGGCCAGCAATCCGTTTTTTGCAAATGACAGACATAGATTCCATGCTATTTCGCTTTCAGCAGAATCATTAATCACAATCGCATTCAAAAGACCCTTGCCGCGCACCAGTTTGATTAAGCCAGATTTCTTTGTCAGTGCATTCATCCGATCACGGAAAATGTTTCCAAGCCGCGCGGCATTCTCAGCCAGTTGTTCATCTTTTACAACCTGAAGGGCTTCCATCACTACTGTCGCCGCCAGGGGATTGCCGCCGAAAGTAGAGCCATGTTCACCCGGTTTGATCACCAGCATGACTTCATCACTGGCCAGAACACAAGAAACAGGTAAAACTCCTCCACTTAGTGCTTTGCCAAGAATGAGCAAATCAGGTTTTACATTCTCGTGGTCAGATGCAAGCATTTTACCAGTACGCGCAATCCCTGTCTGGATTTCATCCATCATCAACAGTACGTTG
>JANYKP010000533.1 GCA_025358195.1 Cyclobacteriaceae bacterium | reverse complement strand
TGTGGATTATCCACTCTAAAGATTGTGACACCAGCATCAATCCAAAAGAAAATTACGGTCCTCAATTCTTCCCACAGTTCTTTCCAATGGTCTGTTTCAAAATTGAATGGATAAATATCCTGATATTTCTTCGGCGGATTTTCGGCATACTGAATGGATCCATCGGGGCGCTGCCGAAACCATTCAGGGTGCTCCTTCACATACGGATGATCGGGCGCACATTGAAAAGCCAGATCAAGGGCGATATCGATCTTATACTTTTTTGCTTCCTTGATAAGCCTTTTAAAATCGTCCATGGTGCCCAACTCCCGGTGGATGGACATATGCCCTCCCTCATCACTTCCTATGGCCCACGGTGAACCTGGCTCGCCTGGCTGTGATTTCACAATGTTGTTTTTTCCCTTCCTATTGATTTTCCCAATCGGATGAATCGGCGGAAGATACAAGACATCAAAATTCATGGCCGCTATCCGCGGAAGAAGTTTGATCGTATCATTAAACCTTCCATGTTTAGCAGGTTGAAGCGAACTCGACCGTGGGAACAGTTCGTACCAGGTACTGAACATTGCTTTCGCATGCTCAACATGGACTTCAAATTCTTTTTCAGAAACCGTTTCCTTTTGTCGAAGGGGATTCTTGTGTACAATCTTCGCAAAGTCCTCACTCAGGACGGTCTTGATTGCGTCTGCCTGATGAGTTTTGTCTTCTAATTTTTTTGCAAGAGCGATCAATCGGCTGTCTTTTTCGCCGATCATACGCAAGAATCCGGCGCCTTCCATAAGTTCAGTACTCACCGTCACTTTAGCGGCTGCCTTCTTTTTAAATCCATCAAACCAAGTTTCAAAGTGATCAACCCATGCCCTGACGGTAAAGTAATATGAGCCCTTTTCTTTGACATGAAAAGAAGCCAACCATGCATCATTGATGACGGGTTGCATTTCAACAACATTCCAATCACCATGTTTACCAAACTTGTACAAAATCTCAGCACGAATATGATCGTGGCCGTCCCCGAAAATATCAGCGGTAACTTCTACCCGCTCCCCCACTGTACGCTTGGCTGCATACAGACCCCCATCAACCTGAGGCTGAATATTTTCAATGATTACGCGCAATTGTCCTTCTGTCATCCGTCAATTTTTTAGAAATCCCGAGCCTTGGGCCGGCAATTTCAATTTATTTTTTGAATGACTGTTCTCAAAATTAGAAAGCAATGTGGACGTCAGTAATCTCCCCATCTTAATTATTTGATTTTTAAGATAAAGGAACTGAATGGAGGTACGTCCAACTCAAATGAGTAGTTAGCGGAAAGGCCAATGTCTGTGCCGCTTCGCAGCAAATCCCGGCCAATGTATTGTTCAGTGGCAATAAGCCCTAACGCTGTTACAGCTTCCGGTGTCAATGAAATTTTTACATGCTCAGGCTTTGCATTAAAGCCTGATATAATCACAAGCTTCTCCGTTCCATTAACGCGGGCATACGATACAATACGATCGGAGGAGTTTTTCAACCCCACGTTATGCCCGGTAAGATCAATGTAATCGCCTTGCGAAATGGCTATATTATTCTTTGCCAGGCTAAGAATGTCCCCATAAAACTGACGCAATGCTTTTTGTTCGTCGTTCAACAAACCCCCATCGTATTTTTTTCCATTCACCCACTTTTGGTGCTCGGGCACTCCCCAATAGTCAAATATGGATGTGCGGCCATCATCGCCTCCAAAACCTTCCATACCAGCGCCAGGCTCTCCCACTTCTTGTCCGAAGTAAATCATAATGGGACCCTTGTCGATTGTGGTACTCACCACCATTCCGGGCAACGCTTTCCACGGGTCACCGGCAAACGAAGGAGAGGCGATGCGTTGCTCATCATGGTTTTCAAGAAAGTGCACCATGTTGTGATTGATCCCTGCCATGGACTGTTGAATTCCTGGAATCCAGGTAGTGCTCGCTTTATTATTGATCAACAGCCGGAGCGTGTCGTAGAGTTGGACCTTATCATACAAGAAATCAAACCTGCCGTGGTCGATGTAATACCGGTATTGCTGCGGGTTATAAATTTCCGCAATAAAAATTATCTCTGGATTGACAGCTTTCACTTGCGGTATCACCCAATGCCAGAAATCCGCGGGCACCATTTCTGCCATGTCGCACCTAAATCCATCAACTTGTTTGCCTGCCCAGAATACCAGGATGTCGCGCATCTTATTCCATGTATTAGGAATCGGATCGAAATAAGTTCTTCTTCCATTCACATAATCAACACCATAATTCAGCTTGATGGTTTCAAACCAATCATCAACTGACGGGGTCGCGGTGAATTGATCGTTGCCGGTGGCGCGGGCCGGTGTTTCATCGAACTTTCCGTCCTTGGTTGGAAAGGAATTAGAGCCCAACGAATTATACCCTTTCGGCAGCTGGAAGGATTGTCCTGGTAAATAATAAAAATTGTTTTTTGGATCGAATGCTTTTGATTTATCATCCGACTCACCCAGGTCGTTCACACCGTCCGGCCTTGTATCAGAATGATAGGATCGCGCAACGTGGTTTGGAACGAAATCAATTATCACCTTCAAAT
>JANYKP010000529.1 GCA_025358195.1 Cyclobacteriaceae bacterium | reverse complement strand
TTATCCTTTAACGCATCATCATTTGAATCCTTACTGGCCATTTGCTTGGGGGTTAGTGTTTATCAAATGTTAACCAAAATTAACGTAAAATTTATAATAAATACTACTGATGCCCATCCCTAAAAACTCCAGCTTACACCGCCCAGCACCTGGAAACCCCGTGCAGGATAGTTCAGGTACAATGGATACTTATTTGAAAGTATGTTGTTCATCTGCACAAATGCTGAAAACTGCTTCGACAAAAAGTAGCGTGTTTTCATGTTCAAATCAAATGCTGGGTCTAGGGAGACTGTTAGATTGCTAACAGGATCAAGTGCCTTCATACCGCCTTGCGCAATAAATCCAGCCTCCAGGGATATCTTGTCATAAAGATTAAGACGCGAAGTGGCACTGACCCGATACGTAGGGCGGTGCCACGCCTCCGGAAGAACGTCTGTACCATAACTAAAATAATCTCCCCGCAGCCCAAGGTTAAACGTCTCCGCGTGCGCGTAGTTAATTTCCGCAAATGGATTCAGGCGTTTTGTGTCCTGGTCATAAACAACATTGAATTTATCAACCGGCGTACCTACCTGGCTACCGGCTGGATTAAAATTGTCACGCACGTTTAGGTAATAATAATAATTCTTCAAAGCCGCCAATGAGAAGCCTGCACCGACAGCAATCTTTCTTCCAATTTTGCCCGTCAATCCACCACGAAACTCCAGGGCCCGATTGGTATGCGTAATCGGAATGTTGGAATTGACCCACAGATTTTCCGTCGACAAGGTGTGAAGATTTACCTTGTCGATATCGCCTGTTACGATGCCATAGAGTTCCATTGACGGGCTCAATGCGTATTGGGCTTTAACGTTCGGATACACGTGAATATCCTTCGATCCCGGATATTGATCATTTTGAAGGGCTACGTTCAGACCAGCTGTTACCAAAAGGTTTTCAAAGGGTGTGAACTGGTAGGAAGGTCTGATTCTCAGCAAATGGCGGGGTGTGCCATTAAACAATGAATCCTTTCGTGTAATCAGAAAGTAATCTGCATTTAACAAAAATTTACTAATCTCATTTATTTTATACGTGCTATTGAAGAGCAATGAAACTTCGCTTTCGCTCGCGTTGTAATGATCATGTAAGTAACTAAAGCCTCCCTTCAATGAATAATTGAAATCACTCACCTTCGTATTTTCGATACCGGCATTAAGGCTGTATACGTTGTACAATTGCCTGATTTTATTACGATCAACCTCCACAACGGGATTATATCCATAAAAATACGTTTCACGGCTTTCAACGTTCGCGTCACCACTAACGGTGACATCCTTCCCCATGCTTTTACCAAAAAGTTGAACTTGCAGCGTAGAGGCTGCTGAGTTTTTCTCCCCTACCGGACCCTTGCCAAAATTCCTATTGTAAACATGTGCTCCTAAAAATTTATTCTTGTCACGTTTCGTAGTCATACTTCCTTCCAGAAAAGAGGAAGCATAGTTGCCAAAGCCGGCGCTAAGATAATTTCCATAAACTTTTGATAGCTCCTCCTGCTTTAATTTCAACGGTCTTATGACCGGTTTGTAGTCAGGGGTCGCGAAACGGAAATTTTTGGAATCATAGGTAATACCCGGTTTGATTGGCTCAAACGGTCGGGGCGGAACTTTCTCAAAATTGCGGGCCGCTCGTGGTAATGTTATCTTCTTGTTCACGATGATTTCATATTGAACGTCCTTGATTTCACCCTCGCCCTCCTTCTCCCACCCTTCCTGCCCGTGCGCGTGAAATGATAGGACAAAAACTGCAAGAAATAAAAATCCGAACTTTGCTATTTGTGGTGAATAGAAATGCCTTCGCATGGTCAACCATCCGTTGGAAAGATCATGGGAATTTCGCTGACTATTCATTTTTCGTTTCCAGTTGTGTCACTTTTTTGGATTGCCTTATTCTTTAGCTCCTCTTGCTCAATGACGTTTAGTTTTTCCTTTGCCTGGTCACGAATATCCTGCTTCGGAAAATTAGCAATCACTGATTTCAAAGTTCCCTTGGCTTGAAACGTGTCACCCATAGCAGCATAATTATCGGCCAACAGAAGAAAGGATTTGCCAACCCAATCCTGGTAGGCGGCAAAATCAGTATTTAGTGCGAAGAGTGTTTCGGAGCATTGCTTATACTCCTTCATGAGGTAAAAAATTTCGCCTAATAAATACTTTGCCTCTGCGCCATATTCATCGCGGGCCATATTGAGCGTGGTGAGAAACTCATCCTTGGCGGTTTCATAATCCCCCCTGGCCATGGCGCTCTTTCCCAAATACAAGGAGGCTTTGTTTTGTGCGCTGGCGTTAATACTCCCCTGCTCCAAAATCTTTTTTGCGTAAACGTCGGTCGAGTCGTATTGCGCCAGGAGATAGTTGGATTCCATCAGGCCATTCCAGGCAGTGTGTTGTTCCTTTTTGTTTGTGGCCAGTCGGGTGAGCTTTTGAAATGCTATAACGGCGTTTTCATACCGGCCTTGTTTAAA
>JANYKP010000502.1 GCA_025358195.1 Cyclobacteriaceae bacterium | reverse complement strand
TTTTGAATCATTTTACTTACTTCAAATCTCAACAAATCTTATCTTTATGAACGAGTTCTTCACAACCGATTGATTCAAACTGATGGTAAAATCAGGTGAACTGTTAGGTGAACTGCTAAAAAGTGTTCTTATAAAGTACTGATAAATAGAGGGTCGCGGGATTGTTCATCATCATCTCACCCCGACTTCGCTCGCCGTAGTCCCGCCTCGGGACGAAGGCGAGCTTCGCCCGTGGAGACTCTCTTCAAATAGGAGTCTCTACGGCGAGCTTCGTCGGGCGATGCCCGACTTGTTTCTGATCCAACATCCCTGTTTAAGTTCGAGACTTGTACCAACATGACGACTTCGCTCGCCGAAGCGCTGTTTCAGAGCGAAGGCGAGCTTCGCATCAACGACTCATTTCCGGAGTCAAAACAGATGCGGCGAGCTCCGTCCGGCGAGACCCGATAGAGTTTTGGAGTCAAATCGAAGGGTTTTTCAAAGTGACCCATCGGCCTTTAAATCTTAGGGCTTCGATGTCCAATTATCTAATTAGCGATGAAGACCGGGTTAAATAATATGTCAATGTTCACTTCCTTCGACGATCCAGGAAGGCATCCATTGCCTTTTTGTATTGTTCGTGTCGATAGGTGCCTTGGGTGGCTTTTTCAGTTCCACTTTCTACATCCCGGATCAATTCTAAAAGCTCCGCAATTTTTATTACCGAATGATCCTCTCGGTGAAGGTGATGAATTTCGTAAAACATTGTCAAACCAAGGGTAAGATAAAAGCCATGACTGGAATTGCTTAACGCTTGTTATTATTTCTCAGATTGTGGTTTTATATCAACCCTTTTGTCCAGCAGCATTCTGTAAAACCTCTTTCAACCGTCGCGCCACGATGCGCTCTTCACCGGGAATCATCATCCAGGTTGTTATGTCCACCGATTCGTCTCCTCCGACTGTTTCAATGGATGGGTGTCCGGTGCGAAGGGCATTGCGGATGTCATTCGGAGTGCTCTTGATTTTAACAGCATCCCATTTTATTCTGAGCGAGGGCACATGGTTGGCTATTTCCGGAACGTGAATTTCCGTCTTTACTCCCGGTACGGAAGCGGCCGCGTCATTGATCAGCTTGATTTGTTTTTCCCAGAGTATCCAGTCCTGCTGATGATCTTTGGCCAGGTAGATTTCAAGTGCTACCAACATACCGAGAATCTCTTCCTTACTTACTTTCATGCCCCGGCCTACGGTGTTTCCATTGGGTGGAGCATTTTTCCTGGCAGCAATGATCAAATCTCTTTTTCCCAGCAAGAGTCCAGCGCTTTGCGGTCCTCTCAAACCTTTGCCTCCTGAAAAGCAAACCAGGTCAAAACCCATCTGCGTCCACTTCCAGAGATTTTCGACCGGTGGAACTTCCGCCGCACAATCATTAAAAGTAGGTATGCCATATTTTTTTCCGATAGCAACAAACTCTTCGTCTCTTACTTTTCCCACCGGGTTGTTATTATTATAAAACCACATCATCGCCGTCTTTTCATTGATGGCAGACTCCAATTCTTTCCGGGTATCTACCTCAATCATTTTCACGCCACAGTTGCGAATGGCATGATCGTATCCGACCCGATGAGATTTTTGGATAATCACTTCCGATTTCATTCCCGTGAGATCGGTGGGGATGCGCTCAGCTTTTTGCGGATCTCCTCCCGTCAACACAGCGGCAGTCCCCAGGGTGATGGCTGAAGCCGCTCCGGAAGTCACGAATGCAGCTTCGCATCTCAGTAACTCGGCAATTCTTTCGCCTGCTTTCTCCTGCAGCTCTTCCAGTTTCACAAATTGCAACGCGGCATAGTTGATGGCCTTGATTACTTCCGGATGAGGTAACGAGGCAGTCAGCGCCGTATAGGTGCCGGCAGCATTTATAAACGTACGGACTCCCAACTCTTTGAAATAATCCCGTTCAAAATCTCCGGTTGCAGGGGAAGATGATGCGAAGGTTTCATTGCCGCCGAAAGCACCCGCAAGGGGTAAGGTTATCAGCCCTTTCAGTATATCTCTTCTTTTTGTCATTGGGATTATTTTAAGGTGGCAATGCAATCTATCTCAACTAAAGAATCCCCCGGGATTCCACCGGATGCCGCAATGGTAGTGCGTACCGGAGGGGTTTTGCCAAAGCGACCACGGAAAGCATCATTCATAGCCTTATAATCCTTGAGGTCATTCAGGTACACATTCGCTTTCAAAACATGTTCCATGGATGAGCCAGCCTTTTCCAGGGCCTCCTGAATTTCATCCAGCACGTGTTTTGTATGAGCCGTGATGTCTCCTTGAAAGTGAGCGCCTCTTCCGGAAATAAAAACCAAATCGCCATGAATTCTAACGCTGGAAAAAAGTGGAATCTCCTGATCCATGACAACATTGTCTGTCAACGCTTCTTCACGGGATGACCGGGTTTCTGTTCCTGCCTTGACTATTCCAAATCCAAATACGCCCGTTAGTCCGACGACTAATTTTTTAAATAGTGACCTTCTGCTTGTTTTCATAGGTGTAAAGTTTGAGGTTATGATTTATTATTAGTTCTATTCTTTCAAGTTTGTTCACGGGAGTAGCACATATGGGTCGCGACGAACACTAAGAAGCACAAAGAACACAACTATGGTCTTGAAAAACCTCGCGCTGCCTGTACTTCTTCTGTGGCAATCGCACTGGCCCTGTTACCAAAATTTTGCCTGATATAGGTCAATACATTTGCGATCTCCTCATCCTTTAAAAAGCTGTGTTGCGGCATGCTGTTGTTAAACGATAATCCATTTACTTCAATTTGACCTTCCAGTCCGTTTAAAACCAGTTGGATCAACCTCTTTTTGTCACCGGTTACCCAGGATGTTTCGGTAAGAGGAGGGAACCGTCCCGAAGCTCCGCGCCCATTATTTTGATGACAACTGCCGCAATAGCGATTATAGATTTGTTCTCCTCCTACAACAACTCCCTTCTCTAAATTATCATCCACCGGGTGAGGTCTTCTGATATTCGATTCGGATTTGCGGTTTTCCATTTTTGCCAATTGAGGTTCTCCGAAGGTATCTTTTTCTCCTTTGTACATGATCCTCCAGATTTTTCCTTTCTCAGTTTCTGAAATATACAATGAACCATCGGGACCCATCGCAATTCCCATCGGCCGGTAGACAGCATCGTTTGCGTTGACGATAGGATCGATTCCGGCAAATCCATCAGCAAACACTTCCCATTTTCCCGTTGGCTGACCCTTGACAAACGGAACAAAACCAATGAAATAGCCAGCTTGCGGATAAGGTGCCCTGTTTGTCGAACCATGAAAAGCAATGAATGCACCATTTTTATAATGATCGGGAAACTGGTTCCCGGTGTAAAAGAATAAATCATTGGGAGCCCAGTGGCCGGGGAATCCAATCAACGGCTTCTCACAGGCGCTGCATCTTCCCACCGTATCTCCATCACCCCCATATTCGGGAGCTAAAACTTTTTTTTCCTGAATCTGATCGTAGTAACAGTAGGGCCATCCGGCATCGGTTCCCTCTTTAATTCTTAAAAATTCTTCTGAAGGAAGTTCTGCACTCCGCCATGGAGAGTATAATCCCGACCATAATCTCAAAAGATCGTCTCTACCGTGCATAACCACATACAGGTTTTCATCACCGACATTCCAGTCCATGGCAACGATGCTTCGGAGTCCGGTCGCAAACCGGAGTCCATCCTTTTGAGTCTGACCGGGCTTGTTCTCATCAAATCGCCAGATGCCACCATGATCCGCAAGCAGCGGGCACGGATCTATTCCTGGTGAATGGGGGGTCCTGTTTAATTCCTGACAAGCATTGGAGGGTGCGCCAAACGAAACGTACAGGTTTCCTTTGTTATCAAATGCGATTGGTTTTCCATTGTGTTCATGAGTTCCATGGGGGTGATCGTCAATAAGGATTGTTTCAATGTTTCCTTTAGGGATTAATTGTCCGGAGGTAAGTTTGTATCGATACACTGCCAGCTCCGAACTGAAATAGAGGAATCCATTATGTATCCGCATGGCCGTACCATAATTCCCATTGTCTTTGTAGTCACCAAATTTTTCTATGATGTCTGCCTTTCCATCATTCGTGGTATCCCGAAGGGCGACATTACCGCCTGCTTCTTTAAGCAGCAGCTTAACATATATATCGCCATTGTCATTTACGGCCAGGTGACGGGCGCGTCCATTGATACGATCCACCACCACAAGGGCTTCAAAGTTATCAGGAAGAAAAAGTCCGGCATTACCGGCATCACCGGGAGGTAACTTGATTTCCTGTTTACAATGCGTTAGACAGAATCCGGCTAGTACTGTAAAAAGCAGCAATCGTGGATTCATCGCTCGCTATTTAGCAATCGTACCTGACAGACCGTTCAAGTCCCAAACGATTTCACCATCCCGCAGCGTCATCTGACAAACCAGTTTTTTGTCGCCTGTTATTTTAATGCCATTGACGTCAACATATCCAAAAGATCCTTTATCAACGCTAAGAATTGCAACGTCAGCGGGAGCTCCTACACTGAGATGGCCTAATTCTTTTTTATTAATGATTTGGGCTGGATTCCAGGTAGAACAGGTGATGACTTCATTCAGGGTAAGCCCGATGTTCAGAAGTTTTGACATCACGTTCGACATGTCCTTCATTCCTGCATTCATGCTTCCGGTATGCAGGTCGGTGCTGATGGAGTTGGGTTTGAAACCTTGTTTAATTGCGGGTATGGCCTGTTCAAACACAAAGCTCCCACCTCCATGACCAACATCGAAGATGACGCCCCGTTTTTGTGCGTTGACGGCATAGGGTTGAACGTTTCCATTTTCAACCACATGCATTCGCCCTTTGGTTTGTCCGTAGCAGTGCGTTAAGATATCGCCCGGACGAAGTTTTTCCATTAACAGTGTTTCCATCGAAAGAGGAGGCTCACATCCTCCAAAGTCAATCATTACCGGGATGCCCGCAAGTTCACCGGCTTTCACGGCTCGTTCGGTAGGGTCCCACTCGTGGCTGGCATAGTGCGCCAACTTTATTCCTACGATATACTGTGGATATTGTTTGGCAACCATGGCGGTTAGCTTCGCATCCATGTCGGAAAGGTTTTGTTCATACGCTCCGCCCCGCATGCCTGAACCCACGATGTTGAGAAATGCAAATACCCTTGTTTTGGAATGCTCAATTGTCTGTGATTTAAACGTATGGAAGTTGCGCCAGCCGGATCCCCCCGCATCCACCACCGTAGTAACACCCGAACGGAAGGTAAATCCGTCCGGAGGCAAAGCGGTGAAGCTATTGCTCAGATAAGCATCGTTTTCGGTGCCAAAGAAATGATGGCCGTGAATATCGATGAGCCCGGGAGTGATGTACAACCCGGATGCGTCAATTACTTTCTTGGCTTCCTTGTTGATCTTCGGTGAAACCTCAAAAATTTTGTTATCGCGGATAGCGATGTCCATCACCGCATCGATTTTGTTTTTAGGATCAATGACATGTCCGTTTTTAATCAAGACATCCACAGGCTGACCCTGGATAGCAGCAGCGATTAAAAAATAGAGGGCACTGAAGAGGAAAAAGAATTTTTGCTTCATGGCTTTGCGGTTTAAGTTATGGATGGATTCCGAACGTGCTGGATCCCACTCATCACGGTAGAGCAAGTAATTTAATTACTCTAATTGAAAGAAACAGCCTATTCTCAATTAAAATCAGTGAAAGGCTGACAAAGGACTAAAGAATTGCCATGGGTTTAAACCCGTGGCAATTCTTTTTTGCTTACGTACTTTGCATAAATTATCGAAATCAAAATTGGCCCGGAATTGGATATGGCTCAACTTCCGTAAAGAAGGTTAGCTGGTCATAATAAAGGGTTAACTATTCGTTTTAATATAAATGAGCCGCATCAGTTTTGTTCTGTTTTTTTTCGGATGCTTCACGGCCTCGGGCCAGATCAACCCTGAAAAACTGGCGCTTGGTCGGATGGACAGGGGGAAGTGGCAAAAGGCGGAGCAAAGCCTTCGAAAATCACTGGCCAGGGATTCACTCAACCCCGAAGCGCGCTACTTGCTGTCGCTCTACTTTTTTGCTTCCGGCAATCCATCGTCTAATCTGGACTCGGCGTATGCATATGCGAAAAGTTCGACGAAACATTTCCGTCGAAGCTCGCCAAAAGACCGGGAACGATTGAAGAAAATACCACTGGACAGCCTTGAGCTAAACCGTTTGGTAACTAAAATTGATAGCGCCTCCTTTGAAATGGCCAAACGGCTCAACACCGGAACCGCTTACCAATATTTTATTGATCACCACCCCTTCGCACCTCAGCGCTCGTCCGCCATCGAATTGCGTGACGAGGTGGCATTCCTGGAAGCGCTAAAACTAAATACGTGGAACAGCTTTCAAGATTTCATGACCCGGTATCCTTCCTCGCATCGCAGGAAAGAGGCGGGGGGCCGGTTTGACAAACTTTTATTTGAAGACAAAACCAAAGGACAACGCCTTGTAAATTATATTGAATTCTACCGGCAATTTCCTGAAAGCCCTTATCGGCACGTTGCGGAGAAAAATATTTTTGAGTTGTCAACAGCGTCCGGTTCTGTTGCATCCTTTCGGTGGTTTGTTGAAAATTACCCCAAGAGCAAATGGTCGGGGATGGCAAAGAATATTCTGTACAACCTACTGCCGGCGGATGAGGAAGATGTATTCGATGTCGCATGGATGACCGATTCGTTGAAGCAGGTGGAGCACTTAAACAAGTTATACTGGGTGCCGGTCTACAAATCGAAACTGTATGGTTTTATGGATGAACAGGGTACCGAAGTAATCGCCCCGTCATTTGAAAATATCCGGGAGGAATATCGGTGCGGAGAAGTACGCGATCGCTTGTTGGTAACTTCGCGTGGACTCGTGGCACGTAATGGTGCCATTCTTTGGAAAGGAGCCGTCCTGGGGGTAAAAGAAATAGGCAGTGGCTATATCGTGTTGTCTGTCGATTCAGGAAATTATGTCCTCCATGAATCAGGCTTTAAAATTGAAAAGAATGCCATCGATGATGCACAGGTCGTCGCGAACAACTTTATCGGTGTTCGCAAAGAGAAGAAGTGGGCCGTGCGCAGCCTTGCGGGTAAAGCAATTCTCCCTTTTTCGTTTGATGAGATAGCGACGTTTGATTCCCTGATCATTTTGAACAGAGGAGGAAAAAAAATACTGGCAACACCTGCCCGACTTGGCCGGCTGGCCGACAAAGGTGAATTCAAGGAGGATTTTGTTTTTGATGATGTACGCAGGTGGAGTAATCAATATTACTGGGTTCGGAATGGAAATTTGGAAGGTGTTATGGATGCACGTTTGAATTTTATTATTCCCCTCGATCGCCAGGTACTTCGCAAGACATCGTTTGGATTCTTGCGGGGGAAAGATGATAAACTCTTTATTAAAGGGATTCCGCGACTGGAAGCAACCGCTTACAAAGTGGTGAATGAGCAGGCAGGTTGGTTACATATGCAAACAAGTGAAGGCCGGCAACTGCTATACGATAAAGGTTTTGACTTGCTGCACGAAGGCGATACGGCATGGTTGCATGGTCAGTTGGCCTTTCTCCGATCACGTGATTCAGTGAGTGTATTTCTTCCTTCCGGACAAAAGCTTTCCTTTTTGAACAGTGCTTCATTTCAATTTAAGGAATACAGGAATTCTGTCGCATGGCTGGTGCTTGATGAAAAGAAAAAGAAAGTCATCATTGATGCCGCTTCCGGCGTTAAACTTTTTACCATGGAGGTTGATCAGATCGAGGCCGTAACACCGGCTATTTTTTTGGTTTCGCGCATGAATAAGAGGGGGTTAGTATCCGAGGATGGCAAAGTGTTGGTGCCTATCGAGTTTGACGCTATCGTAGCCGTGGAGAATAATTCGTTTTCTCTTTTCAGGGATAAAAAATTTGGATGGTATGATGCCGCAACCAAATTATTGATCAAGCCAACCTTTGAACGGAATTTAAAACCGTACAGTAATAGTTTACGCCTGGCGTTTAAGGAAAAGGGATATGGATTCATTCTGCCGAATGGAAAACCCCTGGGGGCGTTTGAATGGGACGAGATTCAATATTGGAATGACTCCACAGCCTGGGTCAAAAAGAATTTTCGGTGGAGCCTGCTTGAGATTTATTCACAGAAGGTAAAGCTCGACGAAGTCCGGGATTTTAGCGTTGTCCATGATTCGTCTAAGGAAAAGATTTACATCCTGCACCGGGAAAATGCATTTGGGGTGATCAGCAACAGCAGGGGTATTATTGTTCCCGTGCAATACAGTGACGTAGTCAATCTTGGCAGCAAGGAAGTTCCGTTGTATTTTGCGGAGCGTCACATTGAAGAGGCCGGCATTTCAGTGATCGTATATTATGATAGTCGCGGCAAAATTATCCGCAAGCAGGCGATGGAGGCGGATGAGTTTGAGAAAATCTATTGCGATAATTAATTGCCACGGGTTTAAACCCGTGGCAATTAACCCGTGGCAATTTTACCCGATTTGACTGACATTATTATTGAATCGTTTATATTCGCAGTTAACCAATACGTTATGAAGCGCTCACTTTTTATACTTACCTGGATCGTCTCTTTTGCCGCCCAAGCCCAGGATAAACCCAAGCTCGTGGTAGGAATTGTGGTGGATCAAATGCGGCAGGAATATCTCTACCGTTTTGAGAAAAAATTTGGAGCGGGAGGATTCAAAAGGCTTATGTCCGATGGGTTCATGCTAAAAAATGCCCACTATAATTATATACCCACGTATACCGGGCCCGGTCATGCTTCTGTTTATACGGGCACCACGCCGGCGATCCATGGTATCATCGGGAATGATTGGTATGATAAGGTCGGCAAGAAAGACGTGAACTGTGTAGGAGACGAGCGTCAGAAGCCGGTAGGTAATGACAAGGGCAACGGTGACGTTTCTCCCTGGAGAATGCTATCGTCTACGATTACCGATGAATTAAAACTCGCTACTCAAAAGCGTGCAAAAGTCATTGGCCTGTCGATGAAAGATCGCGGAGCGGTGCTCCCGGCCGGTCACCTGGCAGACGGCGCCTATTGGTTTGATGGACTGAGCGGAAAATTTATCAGCAGCACGTATTATAAACCCGGTCTACCGGTGTGGCTTGACAAGTTCAACGCACTGAACCTCGCCGATCAATATCTCAATAAAGAATGGAAAACTCTTTTACCAATCGAACAGTATACCGAAAGTGGTCCGGATGACAGTCCGTATGAAACAAAACTTAAAAAGGAAGATCGTCCTATATTTCCTTATAAACTAAAAGAGCTGAGAACGCAATACCCGAATTTTGATTTAATCACCACCGTAGCCTTTGGTGATGATTTACTTACGGATGCCGCAAAGGCAGCGATCGATGGAGAGGAACTTGGAAAGGATGACATCACTGATTTTCTGGCAGTATCGTATTCCAGCCCGGATATTATTGGACATGCCATGGGCCCCAATTCTGTTGAAATTGAAGACGCCTATCTGCGCTTGGACAAAAACCTTGAAGACCTGCTTAGTAACCTAGATAAAAAGGTAGGAGTGGGTCAGTATGTTGTATTTCTGACAGCGGATCATGCCGTTGCCGATGTTCCGCTTTATTTGAAAGACAATAAGCTTCCAGCAGGCATTTTCCGCCAGGCAAATGTGGAGGCTGGCTTAAATGATTACCTGAAGAAATACTTCGGTGAGAAAAAAGTGATTGAAAGAATCTACAACGATCAGATTTTTTTGAACCCGGAAGCATTTGAGGGTGATCCTAAAACGTCAGGGGTTGATTTGCTGGTTGCCACCGAACTGATCGGTCAGTATTTGTTGCGAGCGGAAGGTGTGGCAGATGTGTATCCCGCCAGTACCCTTCGTTCTGCCGACTTCGGGGAAAAAGGCTTGAAAGGCAACGTCGTCAGAGGCTATAATCACAAGCGTTCGGGTGATATAGCCTATATTCTTGAACCTAACTGGATCGGGTGGGGTGGTATCGTTGGTACTACGCACGGTTCCGGCTATACCTATGACACCCATGTGCCGGTAATTTTTTACGGCTGGGGAATCAAGAAAGGAAGTTCAGCCCAGTACCATACCATCACCGACATTGCACCAACACTTTCTTTGTTGTTGAAGATAAAATTCCCGAGCGGATGCACGGGCCAGCCGGTAGTGGAGATCACCGATTACTGATCACCTCAACCAGATATTCTATTCTTCCGTCGCAAATCAATCCACCTGCTCAACATAATTG
Source organism: Cyclobacteriaceae bacterium (assembly GCA_025358195.1). GTDB lineage: Bacteria > Bacteroidota > Bacteroidia > Cytophagales > Cyclobacteriaceae > ELB16-189. The sequence continues at coordinate 5,180 of JANYKP010000502.1, read as the reverse complement.
CATTGATATTTGGCAGGAACCATGATTAGTAAACTTGCCATTTATACGTTTCCGTTCAATCCTTTTTCGCTAACACTATCAATGATTACACTTTCCGCGATCTGTATTATTCATTTCATTTGGAATCCGGTTCAGAGGAATCGGGGCGTATATGATTAGATCAACGAATAAAACAGGTAGCCCCGCTGGGGCTAACACAGAAGGTGTATCGTGATCTACAAAGAGGTTGCTCCTCCGGAGCCGACACACCGATTACTCTTACCACTTACCGGCTAACCTCCGAAAGCCCCGAACATATTCAGAATCACCAACCCGATTATAATTGGGCAAACGAAACGGAGGGTGAACATCCAGATTTTGTAGGGGGCCATACCCAGGATGCTGGAAGACTTAAATCCTGGTGCTCCTTTTTCTATCTCATCTACGATCGTGCTGGTTTTCATAAACCATCCCGTGTAAACGGCCGTGGCCAATACGACCACCATCATGAAGAGGGTGCCAAATAAGTAATCCATGATGTCCATGAACCCTTTCTTTTCAACACCCAGGATATTGATGTGCATGGAGGAAAAGAACTCAGAGCTGCCATTTGAAAGCGCAGAAGGAATTCCAAAAAGAAAGGCAACAATGGCCACGGTCCAAGCCGCTTTTTTACGGTTCCATTTTGCCTTGCCGTCCATAAAATAGGCAGCCGGTGCTTCCAGCATCGAAATCGTAGAGGTGATAGCGGCCAAAAATAGAAGAAGGAAGAACAATGCTCCCGCAATATTGCCCAGCGGCATCTCCTGAAAAATATTTGCCAGCACATTAAAGACAAGTGTTGGACCTTCGGCCGGCGACATATTGAAAGCAAACACAGCCGGAAAAACCATCAGGCCAGCCAGCAGTGCAACGGAAGTGTCCATGGCGGCAACCCATAAGCTTGACGTCACGATATTTTGATCCTTGGGAAGGTATGAGCCGTAGGTGATCATCATCCCCCAGCCAACACCGAGAGAAAAGAAAGCTTGTGTCAGCGCTTTCAAAACGACCATGCCGTTAATCTTCGAAAAATCAGGAATGAGGTAATACTCAATTCCCTTCCCGGCACCCGGTAAGGTTACACTGCGAATGATGACTAAAATTAAAATACCAAAAAGCATCGGCATCATGATCTTCGTTGCTTTTTCAATTCCTCCCGACACACCCCCCAATACAATTAATGCTGTCAAAAGAATCACGAGTCCCCCTAAAGGGATTACATACATGGGATTGGCGATGAACTCCACAAACGATGTCTTGATGGAGAAGAGGGATGTGAAAATGTAACCAATCGTCCACCCGGCAATAATGCTATAGTAACTGAGCACTACAAACGTCACGGTGAGCGCCAGCACAGCGCCAAAGAATGTCCAAAATCCATTCGCTCCTGTAGCACGGAAAGCGCCAACAGGACTTTTTCCTGTGAGTCGCCCTAACGCAATTTCATTTATCAGCAGCGGTGCGCCTACCAACACAACGCATAGAATATAAACAAATACAAACGCAGCGCCCCCGTTTTCACCCGTGAGGTACGGAAACCTCCACACGTTACCGAGTCCTACGGCCGATCCGGCTGCCGCCATGATGAAACCAAATTTCGAACCCCATTGTCCCCTTTTCTCGGTCGATGACATAATCGTTTGTTTAATCGTTAATGCGTGAAGGTTAAAAGAATAGACGGAAGTAACAAGCCTTTACCGTTTAGATTACAGATTACAGAATTTGCAGAGGCTAAATAATTTGCGACTTAATCAACGCAAGCCCCTCCACAAATGAGTGCGGTTTATATCCGAGGTCGCGCTTTGCTTTCTCAATTATAAATCCAGTTTTCGGAGGGCGTGGGGCAGGCTGTTTGAAATGAGTTGAATCGGTAACTTTTATCAACGACTTATCCAACCGAAAAAATTCAGCAGTCCGGATCGCAATATCATGAGGCGTCATGATCTCGTCACCCGAAACATGGTAGATGCCTTTTGCTTTCTTCCGCGCTGTAAGCAAGCAGCCCATCGCCAGGTCTTCGGCCAGGGTGGGTGTTCGCCATTGATCATTGACAACATGAATGGTCTTTCCTTCTTCCAGACTTTTCTTCACCCAAAGTACAATGTTTGACCGGCTCATGTCCTGGGTGATACCATACACCAATACGGTGCGGAGAATGGACCAGTCCAGGCTGCCTTTTTGAACGATTTCTTCTCCGGCCAGTTTACTTTTGCCGTAATAGCTCAGCGGATTGGGTTTGGCCGTTTCATCCAGCGGACCGTACGTTCCGTCAAAAATAAAATCGGTGGAAATATGGATGAGGTGGCAGCCATTTTTTTCACTGGCCTTCACTACATGCTCAACGGCTGTAACATTGTTGAGCCAACACCGCTCTTGTTCCGTTTCACATTGGTCTACCTGGGTCATGGCGGCCGTGTGGATTACCACGTCCGGCTTGTGGGTGGTGATGACGTGATCTACTGCTTCGTGTTGCGTTACATCAAGTTTATCAAAGCTGCCTCTCGACAACGGATAATTCAGGGTGCCTCTTGCAGTAGCAACCACGTCTATTTTCGGATCGTTGTCGAGCAGTAAGGTCAGTTTCTGACCAAGTAGCCCATTCGAACCGGTGACGAGGACTCTTATCACTTTTTAATTGCAGGGAAGGCGTAACCGTATAATTCCGTTATTTTTTTCTTAGTCATTTCCTCCACAGAGATATACATGCGAATATCCTCCAGCGGACGATCGGCGGCATCTTTTTGGGCCGCGGCAATCTTGTCGATCACATCAAGTCCTTTTATCACCTTCCCAAATACGGTGTATTCGTCATCCAAATGTGGTGCGCCTCCTACCGTTGTATAAACTTTTATTCTTTCTTCGGGAATGACCTTCATCACCTTTATTCCCGTTGCTTTTTCCACACGGGGTACAAGTTCGATCAATCGCTTCTGGTAGGCCGGCATATCCCCTGAGTAGTACAGTTTATTGAGTGAGTCAAGCAATGGTTTATAGGGTAGTTGTTCGAACATTTTGCGGAGACCCGTCATAAGTTTCATCTTGTCGTATTTCAGGTCCTCAATTTCCGCGGATGAAAGGACACTTCCATGGACAATGTAAAACTGGCTTCCACTGGAGGCTTTCTCCGGATTTTGTTCATCGCCTTGCCGCGCCGCGGACAGCACACCTTTTTCATGAAAAAGTTTTGGATTGAATTCCGCCGGTACGGTGTAGCCAGGGCCTCCGTTGCCGAGGTGCTCACCCGGGAGGGCTTTTTTTGAATTGGGATCACCACCCTGAATCATAAAATTCTGAATCACCCGGTGGAAAAGCGTGCTGTCAAAATAATGTTCTTTTGCCAGCTTGATAAAATTCTCCCGGTGCTTGGGTGTTTCTTCGTATAGAATGGCCACCATTTCACCGTACGTGGTTCTAATGGTAACGACTGTGGCCTTTTTTTCCTGGGCACAGCTGGACGTTAAAAAAAGGATGAAAAGAAAAATCGCGATGGTCTTTGTCATGGTTTAAAAATTGATGTGCAAAAATAATTCAGGATTATGTAAATGAAAAGTCTCTGTATTTTCTGTCGAAATTGGTGTGCAATCCGGGGCCAATGTATTGTATTCTTTTTTTTGCCACGGATTGCACGGATTACCACGGATGGACCCCTTATGAATTCATGACTTTGGAAACATTCAGCGACAAGTCCAGGAAAATCATTTTAGCACTGCCGTTTCTTTCCAGGTGATAGCTTGCTTCGGTCACCAACTGATTGGTTTTTTCAATTCTATTCACCGTCATTACTTTGCTAAAGTCCTGAACAAATTTCTGCTCCCCATTCCGGCTTCGCAAGATTGTGTCGGCACCGGATAGCGCAAGCAACGTTTCGCGCATCATCGTGAGTGTATAATGCAAAAGCGCTTGCTGCTGAAGTTTGTCAAATTCATGAAATTCTTCTGCCATGGTGATCATCTGGGGATAATCCCGTTTGAAACACGTACGCATCCATACTGCCAATCGTTCATGATGATCTTCTTCATCGCTCTCGATCAAGGCCTGGGCGAGCCTCAGATTCCCCTCGGCTTCGATGACAATTTTTGTTCGCTTTTTTTCTTCCAGGCCGGGTAGTCCGGCGAGGTATTGCTCCAACTCATCATCGCTCAGCATCGGAACGATCACTTGTTGTGTCCTTGACAGCGTGGTCGGCAATAATCGTTCTGGGTTGTTAGAAACCAAGAGGAAGAATGTGCTGGGCGGTGGTTCTTCTACAATTTTCAGGATCCCATTGGCTGCGGAGGGATGCATGTATTCCGGCTGCCAGATGATCATCACTTTGATGGGACTTTCGAATGGTTTTAACGAAAGGGTCTTAATAATCTCGCGGCTTTCATCTTTAGAGATGATCGCCTGTTTGTCTTCTCCTCCATAAGAGCTTGTCCAGTCACTCAAATTGCCGAATGGCTGTTCGAGTAAAAACCTACGCCAGCTTTTATGTATGTCAGCACGGAAACGATCTTCGTCCTTGTCGCCCTTCACATTGCTGATGGGGAAAACAAAATGGGTGTCGGGATGAATGTACTTTACGTTTTTTGTACACGCCGGACATTCACCACAAGCGTCTTGTTCACCACGCTTAGCGCAATGGAGGTAGGTGGCGTAGGCGATGGCCAGTGGAAGGTTGAGTGCTCCCTCACGACCCATGAAAAGTTGGGCATGTGCAATTTTTCCTCCTTTCGCCGAGCGAATAAGGCGTTGCTTGATTTCTGTCAGGCCTGGTATGTCGGAGAATCTCATAGCTGTTTTTCCCACGCCCGTTCAGGAACGGTTATCTCAAAAACATTTTTCAATATTCGTTTATCAACTTCTGTCAGCACCTGATTCCTGCGTTCCATTGCCTTTGACGCGGTTTCATACACCTTGCTCAATTGAAATGTAGTAAACCCCGCCCCACCGCCCCAGGCAAAAGAGGGTATGAAATTACGAGGATAACCAGCGCCGAAAATATTGGACGATACGCCCGTAACGGTTCCCGTGTTAAACATCGTGTTGATTCCACATTTGCTGTGATCACCCATCATCAGTCCACAGAACATCAAGCCGGTGCTTTGAAAGCTTCTTTTTGGATAGTTCCAAAGTTTTACTGAATCGTAATTGTTCTTGAGATTGGATGTGTTCGTGTC
>JANYKP010000489.1 GCA_025358195.1 Cyclobacteriaceae bacterium | reverse complement strand
GCTATTTGTGTCACCCACGCCGCGCATAGCCACGCACAGATGATTGGCATCCAGCACGACGCCTACACTTTCAGTCTGAAGAATTCGTTCAAGTTCCTTTCCAATTTGAACGGTCAATCGTTCCTGAACCTGGGGCCGCCTGGCAAAGTATTGAACAATCCGATTTATTTTTGAAAGCCCAATCACCTTTCCTGAAGAAAAATACGCGACGTGAGCTCTTCCGTAAATCGGTACCAGGTGATGCTCGCAGTGAGAATAGAATGTAATTTCTTTCTCTACGAGCATCTGGTCGTAATTGTATTTATTTTCAAAGAGTTTGGTCTGTGGACGATTTTTTGGATTCAGTCCGCTAAATACTTCCTTAACATACATTTTCGCTACCCGCTTAGGTGTTCCGCTGAGACTGTCATCGGTGAGATCGAGGCCAAGTGTCTGCATAATTTCACGAATATGACCTTCAATTTTTTCAATCTTTTGTTCATCCGTCAACGCGAAAGCATCCTCACGCAGTGGCGTATTCCATGACGTGGCGACGTGATCGTCATCAAGTTCCTCTTTATACGGCTGGATATTCAACAAAATTTCTTTCGGTCTCATAGAGTTTAATTTTCAGTTCAAATGTTGGATCGATTTGCTGCCGCAAGATTCTCCAGATCACCATAGCAATATTTTCCGCTGTCGGGTTCAGGGTCTTGAAGTAGGGAGTGTCTAAATTAAGGTTTTTATGGTCAAAATGTTCAAGAATAGTTGCTTTAATTAAATTGCTAAGCGCTTTCAAATCATATACATATCCAGTCATTAGATCAGGTTCGCCAGTGACAGTTACAATTAATTCGTAATTGTGACCATGGAAGTTGGGATTATTACACTTTCCGAATATGGCATCATTTCGCTCCTCGGTCCAGGCAGGGTTGTGAAGCCGGTGGGCAGCATTGAAATGTTCTATCCTGGAGACGGCAATTCTCATTATAGAATTTAAACAGGCAGGTTATTAAAAGGTTCAGTGTTAAAATAAAAAGAGCCATCCAATGGAACGGCTCTTTGATGTTATCAAATGCACGTATTAGCAAAACTCATCAAAAACTTCAGCCAGGTGTTCGCCGATCATTTGCGCATTTCTGCCTTCAATGTGATGGCGTTCAACAAAGTGAATCAATTCACCATCCTTAAAAAGTGCAATGGACGGCGATGACGGTGGATAGGGCAGTGTAAGCTGTCTCGCTTTGGAAACGGCTTCTGTATCAACCCCTGCGAATACGGTGGCAAGATGGTTTGGCTTTTTCGCACTGTTCAGTAGCGCCCATTTTACACCCGGTCGTGCTGCACCTGCGGCACAACCACATACAGAGTTAATTACAAGGAGGGTCGTGCCCTTTTCATTCATTATTTGTTTTTCCACTTCGTCTGGTGTCTTCAGTTCTTTAAATCCAGCCGCGGTGAGGTCCGTTCTCATCGGAGCCACCAATTGTTCAGGATACATGCCCATAGTTGTATTTTTGGTTCAGTTGATTAAACAAAGTTATAGAAATCCTAGTTCCAATTTTGCCGCTTCACTCATCATGTCCTGTGAATAGGGTGGATCCCACGTGATCTCCACCTTCACATCATTCACACCTTCAATGGACTTTATTTTTTGTTCCACTTCTGTAGGAATGGCTTCGGCGGATGGGCAGGAGGGCGAGGTCAGCGTCATCAGTACGTGTACATTATTAATAGGGTAGATGGTGATTTCATAGATTAGTCCCAGTTCGTAAACATCTACGGGAATCTCAGGATCATACACTGTTTTCAGCGCATTCATGATCTTCGCGCGAAGATCGGGCACCTCCAGGGATACCGCTTTCGTCTCTATATTTTGGATCTCCTCGCTCATGCCTGAATTTCAGATTTCGTCTTAAATGCCAGCGCGTATATTTTCATTTGCTTGATCATGGCAGCAAATCCATTCGATCGTTGTGTGCCAATAAACCGGTCCATTCCAATCTTTTGCATGAAATAAAGTTCACTCGTCAGAATTTCCTCCGGCAAATGTCCATTAAATACACGAATCAGCAAACTAACCAATCCCTTCGTGATAGCCGTGTTGCTATCGGCGCTGAAATGTAACCGTTCCTGTTTCAATTCCGCCGTGAGCCAGACTTTCGATTGACAACCCTTCACACTATTTACCTCCACTTTATCTTCCTCTTTCATGGGTGACAGCTTCTGACCAAGTTCCATCAAATACAAAACTGACATCTCCAGATCGCCATCCAGCAGGGAGAACTCGTTAATAATCTCACGTTGTGTTTCGTCGATGGTCATTTCAGAAACTTGATGATCCGGTCAACTCCTTCCACTAATTTATCGATTTCTTCTTTCGTATTGTAAACAGCAAAAGAGGCCCTGACAGTTCCTTCAATGCCGAACCTTTCCATTAGGGGCTGCGTGCAGTGATGTCCTGTGCGGACAGCAACCCCCCGGGCGTCCAGCATTTGCCCAACGTCAAAAGGATGTATTCCGTCAATGATAAACGACTGCACGCTTACTTTTTCGGCGGCAGTTCCAATCAGTTGCACACCTTTCAACGCGCTCAACTCTTTTGAGGCGTACTGAAGCAACGCGCTTTCGTGGGCTGCTATTTTTGTTTTGCCTAATTCATTGATAAATACAAATGCTTCCCTGAAAGCAACAACATCCGCAATGTTGGGTGTACCAGCTTCAAATTTGTACGGCAATTCGTTATACGTTGTCCGCTCAAACGTGACGTTCTTGATCATTTCACCTCCTCCCATGTAGGGTGGCATCTTTTCCAGCAATTCTTTTTTACCGTAAAGAACTCCAACACCCGTTGGTCCGTACATTTTGTGTCCGGAGATGCAATAAAATTCACAATCAAGTTGCTGAACGTCGATTTCAATATGAGCCGCTGCCTGCGCGCCATCAATCAAAGCAATTGCCCCATGGTCGTGTGCTTTTTGAATAACTTCTTTTATAGGATTGATGGAACCAAGGCTGTTCGAAGCATGATTGACTGCAACGATCTTTGTTTTGGGTGAAAGCAGTTTGTCAAAGGCCGCCATATCAAATTCACCCACGGAAGTGATGGGAATAACCTGAAGGCGACACCCTTTTTCCTCACACACCATTTGCCATGGCACAATATTGGAATGATGTTCCAGACCGGAGATGATAATTTCGTCACCTTGTTTGAGAAATGTTCTTCCGTAGGATGATGCAACCAGATTGATTCCTTCTGTGACGCCACGAACGAAAATGATTTCTTCTGTATGCTGGGCATTCAAGAAATGTTGAGCAGTCTTTCTGGTATCTTCAAATGCTTTTG
>JANYKP010000423.1 GCA_025358195.1 Cyclobacteriaceae bacterium | reverse complement strand
CGATAAGGCTTCGATTGATGCCGCAGAGATTCTCTACGAGCAATATGTCGTTTCTGGTATGGTGGATTATTTCGTTCTTTTACCTTACATGAATTACGGTCACGCCTCCGGCGATGGCGTCACAATCGACTATGACCGTTTTGAGGTTTGGCTCGACAAGATTTATAAGGATGGTAAGGTCGCCTTCGGCGCGAACTTCTACAACTTCATCCGCAAGCATCACAAGAAGTTCAAGGTGAATCTTTATCCGCCCGAAATTTTCTCAAAATATATTGTCATGAATGACCGTATGCGAGTTACTAACAACAGTTTCGAGAAGAAGGATGTTAACTTTATCGCCGGCTCGGGTTGCACGCTGGGCATGGCTCGCACTGAATTCATCGCCGCTTAAGGTGGTTCGACAAAGGCGAAATTATTGGAGAACACAAAGGTTTTTACTTGACTTATCTTAAAAAATGAACCACATTTCAAATTGTGAATATTGAAGAAATTTATGCAATTACTCCAGATGCCGATGGTTGGCGCACTTTGCCGAATGGAAGGCTTATAAATCTCGGTAAGAACGTGACGCTTGGCGAGAACGTGTTGATTGGCAATTCCGTGTTGATTGGCAATTCCGTGTTGATTGGCAATTCCGTGTTGATTGGCAATTCCGTGTTGATTGGAAATTCCGTGTTGATTGGAAATTCCGTGACGCTTGGCGAGGTTGTGATGCTTGGTGATGATGTGACGCTTGGTGATGATGTGACGCTTGGCGAGGGTGTGGAGCTTGGTGAGTCTGTGGTGCTTGGCAAGAATGTGACGATTGGAAATTGCGTGTTGATTGGAAATTCCACGTTGATTGAAAATTCCGTGACGATTGGAAATGACGTGGGGATTGGAAATTCCGTGACGCTTCGTGAGAATGTGACGCTTGGTGACAATGTGATTCTTGGCGAGCTGGTGACGATTGAAAATTCCATGTCGATTGAAAATTACGCGAAGATTAGAAATTCTGCGCCGATTGGCTAGGTTCTTACTTGACTTGCTTGGTATGGCGAGAGGCTTGGTATGGCCACCATTTAGGGGCTGACATTTATTAAAAACCATTCAAACTGACAAAAAATGAAATCAATCGCAATCATCCCTATCCATTCCTTCGTTGACATTATCACAAACAGTTCTTCGGAGCTGTTCATTTGTGAGACGAAGAAATCGATTGAGACAGTTAAAGAAACTCTCGTCGAATTGGCGAAACTCTATAACCAAAAGTGCAAGCTGATTGAGAACGACTACATGTCTGCAGAAGTCCAGCCAGAACATTTGTTCACGGATATCTTTCAAGAGCCAACGGTTGCTGAGTTCTCATTCAATTTCTATCAGTATCCTCGGAGCTCTGAATGGACTTCGATGTTCGGCAATCAATTCTATTCTTACGGAATTTCATTTGACCGTCCTGAAACTCATTCTGTTCTTGTCGCTGGAGAAGAGAAAATGCGTGAATGGAATGACAAGAATCCTTCGCCGGCCTGGCCTGATAAAGAGAAACTTTCCAAGAAAGAGTTCAAGATTGCTGACAAGCTTTACTGGAATCACAGCAAGAAGCAACAGAAGGTTGGGAACGAAATCTTCGCTGAGTGGCAGAAGATGGTTTTCGAAATTACTGTTGACTTGCACAATTGGGTTGCTAAGGAAAACGGAATCGACCTCAAGCCGCTTGGTAAAGCCAAGTTTTCTTCTTTCGGTGGCTCTCACATGAACATTTATTACAATGTCAAGGAGAACAGTTCCAAGAAGGTAAAAGCGTTGGAAAAAAGTATTGAGGAAATCGATTCAGCAATTTCTTGGGGTTATACCTTCAAAGCTGGTGATGTTTTCCTTCGTTCCGCTGATGACAACTCAATTCCTGGAGGTTTTTGGCCGGACATTGAAACTGTCTTCGGAAACGTTCAACGTAGGCACCTCGGATAATCATTGACATTTTATAAAAAATGCCACAACGTCGGCGCATGAAAATTAACAAGTCACGCTCCACCGTTGGCCAGGGCATGAAGCTCGGAACGAAGATTTACCAACCCAAGAAGGGTCCGGGGGCTTACAAGCGCAACAATCGCATCAATCACGACTAATTTATGAGCAAAATCGATTGGCTCACTCGGGAAAACGAATATCTAAAGCGCCTTCTATCATTCGTTACCACTTGATAAACTGGAGCAAAGAATCAGAGATAAACAAAAAGACCAGACTGCAAATGGTCAATAGGGTTTATTCTATTCCAAAAAACGTCGTGAATGAAATTCGTGAGCAAATCAGCCGTTACGGCAAAGTGAAATTAGTCAAAGAAGAAAGTGGAGAGCTAGTCATTATTTCCAACGAAAAAGGTTTCTTACAAGAAATTGCAAATCATAGAGCAGTACAGCCTTTTATCCAAGAGCGACTTGCCAATGATAAGATCGTTGTCAAAAAAGAATACCGTGG
>JANYKP010000313.1 GCA_025358195.1 Cyclobacteriaceae bacterium | reverse complement strand
GAGCGGTATTCCGCCACCATCCGTTGGGATGCCCCAGATGCGGCAGAAGTTCAGTAGAATTTTTATTCAATAATTCAGGCTTTGGACCTGGCTCCATGTCTTCATGAATAATTTTATAAATTCTACCCCGACCTACGAATTTATCATACCCTTTTTCTTTAACGACGCCACGCAGATAACTTCCTTCACGCACCCAATTCCCTTCCTGGATTATGCCCCGATACATATCCACGATATACAAGCATCCATCAGGACCGGTAGCAGCATAAACCGGTCTGAATAGAGGATCCGTTGACGCTAGAAACTCTGTTTGGCTGTAAGCGTTTTCCAAAACTATTTTCCCGTCCACGTGATGTACTTTAGCCCTTCTCACCAATCTGCCGACGGGCTCAGGAATAAAAAGATCGCCATACGCGGGTGGCATTTTATCGCCTAAGAAAATTTCCTGACCTGCCACGCCCGTGAATCGATTTAGTGTACTATCTCCTTTTCGAATTCTGCGCGGACCACCCTGCGCATCCAGGGTTCCAACAATGGGCCATGGCTCCATGAATGATTCATCCCAACGACCTTCCATTTCCAAACTTCCGTAAGCAGGATGTTGTTGAAAACCTAAAGCAGGAATCTCACCACCAGCGCTTGAGAAAAATAATCTGCCGGTTTCGTCTTGTGTAAGACCCCACTGTCCTCTCGCCGACTCTGGAAGGGTATCGCGCACAAGAACATTATCAGTAAACCGATAGCGAAATGCTTTATTGGTCACATACAACCAGTTGTCCAAACTCCAAATCATATTGGCATCCTGGTGTTCCAGATTACGGTTGTCACGCACCGTATCTTCAAGCAATATTATTTTTTCATCAGCTCTTCCATCTCCGTTCGTATCCCGGTATGAATAAAGGCTCCGGTTATACGTTTCGCCGACAATCACGCGGTCATCGAGCGGGAGCATTATGCGGGGTAATACCATACTATCAATAAAGACGCTGCTCTTGTCCATTGTTCCGTCTCCATTAGAGTCTTCCAAAACGGAGATCCGGCTCCAGGGCTCGTCTTCGTGGCCGCCATCAATATCCTGCATGTACGTCATCATCTGGGCCACATACATTTTACCATTTCCGTCCCAGGCAATAGCAACTGGTTCGTTAATCATGGGTTCGGTTGCCACCAATTCGATGCGATACCCCTTTGGCAAATACATTGTCTTACGGCTTTCTTCCGGCGAAAGATTCCTTATTTCAGGATTGCCATGGATCTTCGGCTTCTCATAGATCTCATCACGATATTTTTTTTCCTGACAAGACCACAAGCCGATCATACTTACGGCAAGCAACATTATGAGTCGGTTCCTTCGCGCCATAGACATACTTCTAACTTTGTATTTAAAACTACGGTTTTATTTTTATCAGCCAACCAGACTGCAGTCAAGTTGGTTTACCAAAAAAGAATTTTAAGACTGCACTTTTGCTTTCAAAAACAATTCAACACCGAAAGTACCGATCAGTTCGTTCACATATTTTCTCATAGATCAGAATTTGAGGGAAGGCAAAACAAAGTTAATCAGAGTTCTTGCATAGCAAAGGGTATTGCACTCCAACGTGAAATTATTAGTGCTAAATTGGCAGAATCATTATTGCTGACGATTCAACGTATGACCCATAAAACGAAAATTAACGCAAAGCGCTTTATTGAAAGATTAAATACATACCGTTCTGAGCAAGAGCTTAAAAAGATTCAGCGCTATTTTAAATCGGAGGAAGGCGCGTATGGCGAGGGCGATGTTTTTATAGGTGTACGTATGGGTCAGGTTTTTGCACTGGCCAAAGAATTTATAGAAATGTCGCCGGGCGAGATTGAAAAATTGCTCGAAAGCCCTGTTCATGAGGCAAGGGCCGGCGGGGTAAGTATTATGGACTTTCAGGCCCGCAGCAGGGAAACCTCCAAAAGCAGAAGGAAAGAATTGTTTGATCTTTATATTAACCGTCACGATAGAATCAATAATTGGGATTTAGTGGATAGAGCCGCTCCGTATGTAGTCGGTGGCTACTTGTTTGATAAAAGTCGGAGTATTTTATATACGCTGGCACGTTCTAAAAATATTTGGGAACGCAGAACGGCAATTGTCAGCACCTACTATTTTATCAGGCAAGGGGAGGTAGCTGACACTTTTAAAATAGCGGAAATTTTGCTGAACGACAAGCATGACTTGATCCACAAGGCTACCGGAGGGTGGGTGCGCGAAGCTGGTAAAAAAGACAGCCAAAAACTGTTGGGTTTTTTAGAAAAGAATGCTGCCACGATGCCGCGTACTGCTCTGCGTTACGCAATTGAACACCTTACTGCTAAACAAAGAAAGTATTACCTGGACATGAAACTGAAGGCGTCCCGTAAAAAATAAGTAATTCTTAAGCTGTCGCAATCACCCCTTTAAACTGTCGCTTTTATACCCGCCCATTATGAATTCCTGAAAGTATGTTTGTCATCAACAAAAAAATAAAACGATATGCAAAAGATCACTCCATTCTTATGGTTCAATGGTCAGGCGGAAGAGGCCATGAACTTTTACACTTCCATTTTTAAGAATTCAAAGGCCATCAACGTTAGCCGTTATGGAGAGGGTGGGCCGGGACAGAAGGGATCGGTGATGTCCGCGACATTTCAACTCGAGGGGCAGACCTTTATGGCTTTAAATGGTGGGCCGCAATTCACGTTCACGCCAGCGATATCGCTCTTCGTGAACTGCGAGACACAAGAGGAAGTCGATGAGTTGTGGAGAAAGCTTTCCGCAGGGGGTCCGAAGAGCGTTGCGGATGGCTTAGAGACAAATACGGATTGTCATGGCAGATCATTCCCTCGGTTTTAGGCAAGCTGTTACAAGACAAGGATCCTGAGAAAGCGAAACGAGTGATGATGGCGATGCTTAAAATGAATAAGATCGACATAAAGATTCTACAGGAAGCATAGGGGCAGCAATAATTTCATCAAAATTTTTTTACATTTATTTTCATATTCACTCACTCTAAACTCATCTTATTATGGAAGAAATGAACATAAACATGATGGCGATCCTGGTGGCAGTTGCAGCCAACTTTGTCCTTGGATTCATTTGGTACACCCCGTTATTCGGGAAGGCATGGGCGAAAGAAATGGGATTTGACACCAGCATTAAACCGACTGGCGGAGAACTGGCAAAAGGGATGATTTTCATGATCATCGGTAATTTTTTTCTAGCCTATGTTTTCGCGCACAACATAGCGGCCTGGAGCTATGTTCCCGGAACGAAGGAGGTGTCGGCCGCCTCGAACATCATGAGTGCAACCATCTTTACGTGGCTGGGTTTTTACCTGCCGGTGGATTTGGGCGCCGTTGCCTGGGAAAAGAAATCCTGGAAATTATTCGGCATCAACACGTCCTATCATTTCATGATGTTGCTGGTGGCTGCCCTGATTTTAACCTATATGTAATATGCATTGTAAGGGCCTCCGGCGAGTCTGAAAACGACTGTTGCGCGAAGCCTGGGCAGTGGAGTTGCTCTCTCGTGTGTACGGTTTCCCTAAGGCGCGTCATAACGGGGAATAACCCAAGTATGACTAAAGCAATTGTTTATCAATTGTTAACACAGACCAGGTGGTCCTGTAAAAAAGGAAGAAGGATTTATAATCACGCCTGGATACGATAATTACCTTGTTATCAGACATCTTCATTTCCCTGAAGGAAGTCCAGGAAGCGAAGGCGGTGCTTCCCAGTTGTTTAATGCTCAGTATTTTACCAGTCTGTTTATCGAGCTTGAAGAGGGTTCCCAAATCAAAATTGTCATGTTTATTTTGGGTTTTGCCACATACATAGATAAAGGATGAATCAATAACGGCATCGTTAGCAAAGACATCATCTCCTGCTGGATCCAGCGTCGTCTTGTAGTTTAAATGTCCGGTAACAATATTAACGGAAGTCATCTGAATGGTGGCATTGGAATCATTCGAAATCCGATAAAAAGTAAAAGCGGTCTGAGAGGTTGAGTCCACCCTCAGCAGGACATCTCCAGGATTGGGTGAGTAGCGGGTAATCTTTTCAAAGATCACGGTTGACCATAGCAAGGCTACTCTCGATTTTGAAAAGCACTGAAGGGTGATTTTAGAAACCTCTTGCCCACCCGGATGTGCACATTCGGCGGTTATTAAGAAAGAATCAAGTGCCACTTCATGCCTGTATTCGCCCGAGGGGTTCTCACGCGTACTATTTTTCGGATCTCTTGCTTCCTCCGTGTAGCCCAGCGTCTTATCCGGTTCAACCCGAAAAGGCATTTTGCTGTTGTTAATAATTCCGAAATAGAGGGTATGCATGAGGTGCGTCGACACTCCAGCGTACAACACGAATGTCACCAACATGACGGCAATACCCTTGATGATCCATATCCAATTAGGTCGACCCAATATTCGTATCGTGGAATACCACAGGTAAATGATATGAGCCGCGACGCCGATGTATATAACCTCATTGCTCGTCCAGTAATTGCGGAAGACAATCACCCCCAGGGATTGACAGAGAAAAACAATGAAAACCGACTGCCCCAAAACATATAAACTGATGATGAAGTATCCAGGTGGTTGATTCCTTTCCTTGAAAAAGAAAATCAGGAGGGCTGTATAGAAGGCGGCTGCCCCCAAAATCAGTCTTTTGAGTGGCTGGGTATTCTCATAGAAACGTTCATAGCCGCCGGACAACTCCAGCATTCTTTTCGATAGGGACCAGAATTGTGACTGATCTTGTGAATCAAGCAATGAATGAATGATGACCCATGTAAAAAGGCAGCTAATGGAAACCACATACGTTGCATATTTCCAGGGTTTCGTATACTTTTCAGGATGTGTAACAACTCTTTTTGGATCTGAAAATAGAGTCAGGAAGGTGGCGATAAATCCATGATCAATGTCAAGGGTTTCCTGAAGTAACTCTTTGGGCTTCATTCACTGTTAAAATTGGAATTTACAAAATAGTCTTAACAAAGATGGCAGTGTAGCATTCACTTCGATTCCGCTTCGGAGGAGACTGCCGGCATGGAAGGTCCCAAGCGTCACTGCGGAACACTTGGGCCAGATGAAATAAAACAGGAGGCACCTCCTTGAAGCAACCTCCTGTTTTTAAAAAAAAACGTATTCTTATTTGCCGCCAAAAATATAAGCAGCGCGCAGACCGAAGTAGTTGAAGTCTGATAC
Source organism: Cyclobacteriaceae bacterium (assembly GCA_025358195.1). GTDB lineage: Bacteria > Bacteroidota > Bacteroidia > Cytophagales > Cyclobacteriaceae > ELB16-189. Next base: position 825 of record JANYKP010000313.1, on the reverse strand, counting down.
TAAGTTAAAGCGGCCCGTGAAATCCCAATTCCCCATGCGATAACCAACGCCCGGAGCCAGTCCGAATCGGGTGGTGCTGGCAGAAGCAAATGTTACGCCATTTCCATTACCGGAGTTGGGGTATGCCACACTGTAATTAATGAAGTTCAACCCAATGTCAGCGGTTCCATAAAATCCATCATTGGCCTCATTAAAATAATACTTGATACCTCCCACTAATGGAATTACCGACACATTGCCAAAGGTGCCGCCCAAAAAAGCTTTTCCGCTAAACGAAAGAAATCCTGCGGAGGCCGTCCAGTTCAATTTATCTTGTATGCTCGCTTCATATCTTCCTGAAATGCCAAAGCCTGCGCCGGCTACATTTGAAAAGTTGCCTATAGGAATTCCTAATTCAACTCCGGCAGAAAATTGAGCCATAGCATTCGATCCGGAAAGAAATAAAAGGAAGCCAATGACAAGGGTATAAATTTGTTTTGTTCTCATAATGGATCGGGTTGGTGAATTTCTTTCAAAGTTAATTAAAATTATCATCCGCCAAATCTCAAAGTTTAACCGGAGTCATCAATAACATTTTAAAAAAAATAAAAGGGTTTCCGGTGAAGGAAACCCTTTTGAAATTCAATATAAATCCAAAATAATCTTAAGGCTTTTCAGCTGTGTACAGCGTGGTAACTTCTGCTGCGTTCAATGCAACTTTAAAGATCCTCACGTCATCCATTTGACCTTTGAAGTGGTTGCTAAAAGGATTCGCAGGGTCAGCCCAACTGTCAGGAATGATCCTGTTCTGGCTGGCCTGGATAAATCCGAGGGCGAGCTTGTTCC
>JANYKP010000308.1 GCA_025358195.1 Cyclobacteriaceae bacterium | reverse complement strand
GGTACCGGGATCAGTGGGGGTTGGGCAGCGAAAGAGCTCACGGAAAAGGGATTGAAAACACTTGTCCTGGAGCGTGGTCGGATGGTCAAGCACCCTGATAACCCCACGGCAACAAAAGACCCCTGGGAATTTCCGAACAGTGACAGGCCGACGCAAGAGGATTTGAAAAAACAAGGTGTTCAAAACCGTACTGGTTATACCGTTCGTCCTTCTACCAAGCACTGGTTTGTTGATGATCTGGAAAATCCCTACACGGAAACCAAACGTTTCGACTGGATACGAGGATACCATGTTGGTGGGCGCTCCATCACATGGGGTCGGCAAAGTTATCGCTTGGGCGATATGGATTTTGAAGCCAATGCCAAAGACGGAATCGCAGTAGACTGGCCGGTCAGGTATAAAGAAATCGCACCGTGGTACGATTATGTGGAATCTTACATTGGCGTCAGTGGCCAAAATGAAGGATTGCCGCAACTGCCGGACGGAAAATTCCTGCCTCCAATGGAGCTTAGTTGTGTGGAACTGGATCTAAAAAAATCCATGAATGAAAAGTTTGGACGGGCGCTTACCATCGGTCGCACAGCGCATCTCACAGCACCATTAGCCCACAGCCCTCAGCGAGGAACCTGTCAATACAGGAACCTTTGTAGTCGGGGGTGCCCATATGGGGCCTACTTCAGCAGTCTTTCGTCAACGTTAGTGGCTGCTGAGAAGACTGGAAATATGACCCTGCGGCCTAACTCAATCGTCTATGAATTGATTTATGATGAGAAAAAAGGAAGAGCCACCGGTGTCAAAATTAAGGATGCTGAAACGGGCGAGCAGTCAGAGTTTTACGCCAACGTGATTTTCCTTTGTGCTTCTACCTTTGGATCGACATTCATCTTGCTTAACTCGACATCCAATCGTTTTCCAAATGGACTGGGCAACGACAGCGGCGAGCTTGGTTGCAACATTATGGACCATCACTTGAATGCAGGTGCAGGAGGAGAAATTGTTGGGATGGAAGACAAGTACCACTCAGGAAGAAGGGCCAATGGTTTTTACATTCCGCGCTATCGCAACGTAGCGAAGGACAAGCGTGAGTATTTGCGGGGCTTTGGTTATCAGGGTGGCGGAAGCCGTCAGGGCTGGTCAAGAATGGTGGCTGAATATAGCATCGGGAAAGAATTGAAAGATGCAGTTACCGCACCAGGTATTTGGACGATCGGCATGGGTGGATTTGGAGAATTTCTTCCTTACCATGAAAACAAGGTCACCCTTAATAAAGACAAAAAAGATAAGTATGGGATGCCAACACTCAACTTTGATGTCGAACTTAAAGAGAACGAGTACAGAATGCGCAAAGACATGGTGGCGGATGCAGTTCAGATGCTGGAGGCAGCGGGTGTGAAGAACATAAAACAACAGGATAACCCCGGCGGGCCTGGCCTCGGCATTCACGAAATGGGAACAGCCAGGATGGGCAAAGACCCCAAGACTTCCGTGTTGAATAAGAACAATCAGTTGCACGCATGTAAAAATGTTTTTGTAACCGATGGATCGTTCATGACCTCAGCGGCTTGTGTAAATCCTTCTCTTACCTATATGGCATTTACGGCCCGGGCAGTTGACTTCGCGATAAAAGAATCGAAAAAGGGGAACCTCTAACCTGAAAAATTTAATACTATGAACAGACGAGAAGCATTACAGCGCGCAGGTCTTGTACTTGGATATGCTGTTTCAGCCCCTGTGCTGGCGGGCATCATGAAGGGATGCAAGGCAGCGCCGGAACTAACCTACAAGCCGGATTTTTTCACAGCCGATCAGGCACGGATCGTCAGTGAAGTAGCAGAGATTATTATTCCCAGAACTGACACTCCGGGAGCAAAGGATGCCGGTGTTCCTGGTTTTATTGATAAGCTGGTAAAAGAGTGCTACAAAAAGGAAGACCAAGACCGCTTCCTGGCTGGCCTCCAGGCGTTTGACGATGAAGCGAAGAAGGCATACGGAGATTCGTTCATTGACTTGGACGCTGCCAAGCAGCAGGAATACGTAAAGAAAATTCATGATGCAGCCCTTAATGCCAGAAAGGCGGGAGCTGTGAAAGACCGTCCTTTCATTTTAATGATGAAGGAACTTACTATCGTTGGGTTCTTTACATCGGAGCCTGGAGCTACAAAAGTATTACAATACGAGCCAGTTCCCGGTGCGTATCGCGGATGTGTGCCACTGGCGGAGGTGGGGAAGACCTGGGCAACTTGAGCATTGGCAGTCGGCTTTTGGCTGTTGGGTCTTAGGTCTTGGGTGGCTAAAAGCTAAAACCCAAGACCCAACAGCCAAGACCAAATTCCTTTACAAGTGCGCGCCGGCTCGTCGCTGGAAGAATGGTTTCAACACAGTCTTATCCAGCACGAGAAATGCCAGCACAAGATTTAATCCGACAATGATATTAATGATCAGCTTTCCGCTGATGGATATAGCGGGAAGGGATTGCTGAAAATATTTTTTTACGGGC
>JANYKP010000306.1 GCA_025358195.1 Cyclobacteriaceae bacterium | reverse complement strand
GGCGCACATTTTCAAGAAAGACCGCAGAAGTTTTTACGCGCTTGAGAAACTGTGGGGAGATGCAGAAATAATAGAGATTGAAGAATAGGAACTAATTGGGAATGAGTACGTTATTGATAGTGATTGTAAATATTTAAGCTGGAAAAAAGAGAATGGCTGACAAAGACAAAAGAGAAAATAAAATTATACCTCCCCGCACGCCACGTCCCAACTATCAGATTTGGATCATCCTTGGATTGGTAGCGGTGATTTTGGGCGTGTCCCTCTTTAAACAAACCGGCGATTTGGTAGAGATTCAGTCGAGCAGGTTTGAGGACATGGTGCAGAGCCGCGACATTAAGAAATTAGTGCTGGTGAAGAATGAAGAGCAGGTGGAGATCACCCTTAAGCCTGAAGCGCTTCAAAATGCCAAGTACAAGCAAGAGTTGGAGCGCAATAGCAGCCCTTTAGGAGGGCTCAACTCCAATGGACCGCATTATAAAATAAAGATCGGCTCTATTGATCAATTCGACCGGTACTATAAAGAAATCAGTGAACGCGTTCCCCGTGACCAGCGCGTTGATCTTAAATACGAAGAACGAAGTGATCTAACCGGTGTACTGGTTCAATGGGGGTTCCTGTTTCTGCTGCTATTTGGATTTTGGATGCTGATGCGCAGGATGACCGGTGGCGGCGGACCCGGCGGACAGATTTTTAATATTGGAAAATCAAAAGCAGCGCTCTTTGATGCAGAAAGTAAAGTAAAAATCACATTTGAAGATGCCGCTGGGCTGGACGAGGCGAAGGAAGAAATCATGGAGATTGTAGAATTTCTGAAGAATCCGGGCAAGTTCACAAAATTGGGTGGCAAGATTCCGAAAGGTGCTCTGTTGGTGGGCCCTCCCGGCACAGGAAAAACGTTATTAGCAAAAGCAGTGGCCGGAGAAGCTGGTGTACCATTCTTCTCGCTTTCCGGCTCAGACTTCGTAGAAATGTTTGTAGGCGTGGGCGCTGCGCGTGTTCGCGACTTATTCAAACAGGCAAAAGAAAAAGCTCCTTGCATAATTTTCATCGATGAGATTGACGCCATCGGCCGTTCACGCGGGAGAGGTCAGGTGCCCGGTGCCAACGATGAGCGTGAAAATACATTGAATTCCTTGCTCGTAGAGATGGATGGTTTCGCTACCGACAGCGGAGTGATTATTCTCGCAGCAACGAACCGTCCCGACGTACTTGATTCTGCCCTGCTCCGGCCCGGCCGCTTCGATCGTCAGATCAGCATTGATAAGCCGGATATTATAGGACGTGAAGCTATCTTCAAAGTTCACCTGAAACCGATCAAACTTTCAAAAGAAGTTGATACAAAAAAATTAGCGGCACAAACACCTGGTTTTGCCGGCGCAGAAATCGCCAACGTATGTAATGAAGCCGCCCTCATCGCGGCCCGCAAAGAAAAGAAGGAAGTTGAAATGAAGGATTTCCACGATGCGATTGATCGCGTGATTGGAGGTCTTGAGAAGAAAAACAAGATCATTTCTCCGGAAGAAAAGAAAATTGTAGCCTACCACGAGTCAGGTCATGCAGTGGCGGGTTGGTACCTGGAACATGCAGATCCATTGGTTAAAGTTAGCATCGTTCCGCGCGGAATTGCAGCACTCGGGTACGCTCAATATTTACCAAAAGAACAATTCCTCTATCAGACCGATCAACTGATTGATGAGATGTGTATGTCCTTCGGAGGACGCGTCGCGGAAGACATTGTGTTTAATAAAATCTCTACAGGGGCTTTGAGTGACCTCGAACGTATCACTAAAATGGCCTACAGCATTGTGACCGTTTATGGTATGAACAAGGAAATTGGTAATATTTCTTATTACGACAGCAAACAATCGGAATATAATTTTCAGAAGCCGTATTCGGACGCTACCGCTGAGAAGATCGATAAGGAGGTCAAGGCATTGATCGATTTTTGTTATCAGCGTACCAAGAAACTTTTGAATGATCACCGCGATAAACTGGAAATCATTGCTAAAGAATTGTTGGAGAAAGAAATTCTTTTCCAAACTGACCTTGAGCGATTGATTGGCAAACGTCCCTTCAGCAGTCTGACGAACTACGAGAAATACACCAACGGTCAGGAAGAAAAAAGAGAAGAGGCTAAGCGGGAAGAAGCTAAACGGGAAGAGGCCAAAAAAGAACCCCACACCGAACCGTCCGATATTCCATCGGACTTACCGATTGGGAGTTAAGTGATTTCGGATTTTTGAACACAGGTCAGGCACTTTGAATAAAGGTGCCTGACTTTTTTTGTAAATATCTGTGGTAATCTGTGTCATCCGTGGCTGTTACAAATAATGTTACTTTCAAACATCTTAATCATGCAATTTTAGTCTGGAATTCAGTACAGATACCAGACGAGTAAAACTTAAAGACTGAATTACTTTTAAAGTCTTATTTGCTTGCCACGGATGACACGGATTACCACGGATGAAGATCAATCAGCGCTTCTTTACGGGAACGAAACATATGCGGCCATTGGCATTTGTATGGACGTTCATCGCACCCTGGGCCATGGGTTTCTTGAAATTGTTTATAAGGATGCAATAGAATTTGAAATCTATCCTATGAACGAGAGAAACAATATAAGATTGAATACAAAGGAAGCATTCTCCCTCATAAGTTTTATGCTGATTTTGTGATTAATTGTAAAATAATACTTGAAGTAAAGGCAGCTGAGGGTGGCCTGGCAGATGATCAGATCGCACAGACGATTAACTATCTCAAGGCATCTGGTTGTAAGATTGGTTTGCTGATGAACTTTGGACGAAGTAAACTTCAATATAAAAGATTAATTTTCTAAACATTTTTCTCTGTGGTAATCCGTGTCATCCGTGGCAAAAAAGCTTCCAGCCATCTGTTGCAAAAAAGGAAACGCACAATCATGATAGGCCTTCAATTGCAGATTACCCGAAAAACTTCACCCAAAATCTTGTACTTTTGCTGGGCTTCAATAAAAAATGAAAGAAGAGAAAATCAGTCTTCCTGAAACCAAAAAGATCTACTTCGCTTCTGATTTTCATTTAGGTGTCCCCAACCAAGAGGCAAGCCTCGAACGTGAACGAAAGATAATCGCCTGGCTGGAGTCGATCCGGAAGGATGCCCACACGATTTACCTGTTGGGCGACATTTTTGATTTCTGGTTTGAATACAAACACACCATTCCAAAAGGATTTATCCGCCTGCAGGGCAAACTGGCCGAGTTACGCGACGTCGGAATTTTCATCTGTTTTTTTACAGGCAACCACGATATGTGGATGTTTGATTATTTCCCGAAAGAGTTAGGTATACCGGTATACCGGGAACCTATTTTACTGCACGTTGGAAACCAAAAACTCATTGTTGGACATGGGGATGGCCTTGGACCAGGAGAGGCATCCTACAAAATCCTTAAGAACTTTTTTAACAGCAGTATCTGTCAGTGGTTGTTCGCCCGCATCCACCCGAATCTCGGCATGAGCATTGCTAAGTTCTGGAGTCGGCGAAGCCGGATTAATAATATGAAACTGGAAGAACATTTTAAGGGCGAAGAAAAGGAGTTTCTATTTCTGTGGTGTCAGGAACAAGAGAAAAAGGAACATCACGATTTCTACATTTTCGGCCACCGTCATCTTTCGCTCGATTTAAAGGTGACGGAAAGCAGTCGTTACATTAATACCGGAGAATGGGTGCATCATTCGACGTACGGTGTCTACGATGGCAAAACCTTTGATCTGAAGTCATTTGAACTATGAAACTGCTATGCTGTTCTCTTTGGTTGGGTTTGCTTGGAGTATGTACCCTTCATGCGCAAAGCAAAGCAACTACCATAGAAACAACTGTAGAAATTACCTGGGCGGGTGTTGACAGGGCGGGTGATTTGTTTCTCGTGTTAAAAACAGGAGAAGTTCAGAAATATAACAAAGACGGAAAGAAAATTGGCAGTCATTCTTTTAAGGTTCCGCCAAGGCTGTTTGATCCCCTCGACGGAGCACAGTCGTTTTATTTTTTGGCCAAGGGAAATATGTATGGGAATCTTTCTTCGGACCTAAGTACAAAAACAGAGAATCTCCTTGATCCTTCATTCGCCATCCACCCCTGGCTGGTATGTCCGGCTTTGCATGAGTTATGGATATTGGATTCTGCTGATCTGAGTATCAAGAAAACAAAATTACGTGCGACCAGTATCTCGTTCGAGACCAGCATCCGGCACCTTTCTGCAACGAAACGCGCAGAGTATGTGTCAATGCGCGAGTATCAGAACTACCTTTTCCTGCTAGATAAGAATGTCGGCATTCACATGTTCAACGGTTTGGGAAAGCACATCAAGACAATCGTTGAAAATGATCTCGGGTATTTCAGTTTTTTGGGCGAGGAAATTTACTTTATAAAAGGCAACCAGGTTATCCTGACGGATCTTTATACGGATGAAAGAAGGACGTTCCCCATCCCCGTTCCGTGTCGTTTCGTACTTCTAACCGACGATCGACTTTTCGCGGTTGATGTTAAGAAGGTGTCAATTTTTGATTTCAAGCCTTGATAAAATCGGAAATTAACAGTTTGCAAAATGATCCGCTTGGATCGATAACGGTCGCTTGCCAAAACAAGTAGTGAAAATTGCATACATTTCATAAAATGCAAATCTTAATCCGATCGCTACCACAGTGAAAGAATTTGAACTGAATTTCGAGAACCGCACACATTACTTGTTTGTAAAAGGCACAGGAATAAGAAAGACCCTTCATTCCATTTTGGAGAGCACCCAGGAACTTACCCAAATAATGGAATCGTCAAAGAGTAAATTCATATTACTCGATTATGCTGATTTGACTACCATCATATCCAATAGTGATATTTTTAACATTACCAGGCTTTACGAAACCAAGGCTCCATTGCTCTATCAATTATGCATCAGCATCATCATCAACCCGGATGAAATTCATATGGAGAAATTCTGGGAAGAAATCTGCCGAAAAAGAGGGTTTAATTTTAAGATATTCTCAGACGCTCAGGAGGCCGAAAAGTGGTTGCTTGAGCAGTCGGCTAAAAGTTAGTCGGACCTCAATTCTCAACTCCTCTCCTACTCACTTCTCCCTTCTCAGCTCCTCATTTCAACCCCCTGAGGAAAGCAAGGCTCACCGGTATCTGCTGCTCCGAGCGCGACGACTCATCCTCAATGAAGAAATGCTTCACACCCGTGCGTTTTCCCGTTTTCATGATCTCAGCAATTCCCACATCCCCCGTACCCAGCACCACGTTGGTTTCAACGTCAGCCTGCCCATTTTCATTACCTGGAGTTCCGGGTTTTCGATCCTTGAGGTGCATTAATAAAAACCGGTTGGGAAATTTTTTCAGCAAGGCTACCGGATCTTGGCCTGGATGTTTTATCCAAAACACATCCATTTCAAAATTGGCATAGTTGGCATCGAGGTTTTTCATGAGGTAATCGAACAGGGTACCGGTTTCATAAGGACGAAACTCAAACCCATGAGGATGATAACAAAATGACAATCCGTTTTCTTTCAGCACCTTACCAGCGGCATTGAACACCTCCACGGCCTTCTTTACGTCTTCCAGCGTGAAATCATTGCCATTATGCGGGATCCAATGGCAGACAACATAGGTAACACCCAGCATCTTGGCAGTATTGACAACACTCTGAAGGTCGGTGGTAAGCCCTTTAAAGTCAGCACCAAAGCTGATGGGCGTTATATTATTTTGTGACAGCAGTTTCTTAAAATCCTCCATCGATAAGCCATAGGTGCCCCCCAATTCTACTTCTCTTATCCCCCAGCCTTTCACTTTTGCCATGGTGGCTGGCACGTCTTTCGCAAACTGGTTGCGCAGACTGTATAGTTGCAGGCCGATTTCCTGGGCGGTGGTGGTTTCATACGAAATGATGAACAGCGACAGCAAGAAAAAGCGGGTAATGTTATTTTTCATAACGGTTGGTTTTAAGTAACTAAGTTAGCGTAATAAAATCGGGGAAAAATAGATTTACAACCATTTTGCTCCCCTCTGGCGCAAGTGTTCCGTCTCGGGACACTTGTGACCTCTTATGCCGGCAGTCTCCAGACTGCCGAAGACTCACATCAACATCACATCCAACAAAACCTCCGGACGACCAGCATAATTCATTGCACTGCTGTAAAGCTACTCTTCAGCAGACAACACAAACCCTGCTTCCACCGGATCTTGATGAATATAATTTAATCGTTGTTCCCGTTTCCCACCGCCCTGTTGGTGTTTGTGCAAGGCCCACGCGCGGGGCGACACCAACACGGGGGATGGGAATCCATCGCAAAACAGATAACAGTTGTAAAATCAGCATATCGCTTGGCGTAAAGCATACTTGCCAAAACAAACCAGCCAGACGAATCATATCATGTTTTCCGTACAAAGTTTGACACTCTATGCAATTTCGAGATAGGTCCGTGTGACCATTGAAGGCGTGTGTGCGTTGGTGCCTCCGCGCGCAAGCCCGCGAACGCCAACACGTGGCGGGGGTTTCAGCAAAATCCGCTCTCGAATATTCGATGGCTTCAATCTGGAAGTTCCACGAGCCACAACCTGAACAGGGCGTCGTCAACGGTGTATCCGAGCGAACCTTCCTTTGTAACAACCTGACTGATGACCCCATGTGTATGCAATGACCTGATCGCCTTGTTGACAGACGAAGCATTGTGCAGCTGGCTTGCACCCAGAATCTCTTTGCCATAAGTTTCGGTTACGACTCCCAGTTTGGCAATTGCCCTCAATACTTTGAATAAGTTCGACTTAGGATTCAGCAATGCCCTGACCCGTTCATAGTTTGGCTGCTGTTGGTCAAGCACCCGAAGCAAGGTCTGTTGGACAAGGGGGACTGTTACATGAGGATACGACATCTCGTACAAAGCATTGCAAAGGCGCTGCACGGCGTACGTTTCACCACCGGTCACCGTGATGATGAATTCCAGGG
>JANYKP010000304.1 GCA_025358195.1 Cyclobacteriaceae bacterium | reverse complement strand
GACACGCCCCGCTTCCACGGAATAAAATCATTTTGACCCAACTCCACTGCTTTGGCCTTTATACGTCCGCTCGCTACCTCAATGATAAAGTCAAGAATTTCTTCACCCACCTGTTCGATATTCTTTTCGCCGGAAATAATCGAGCCTGTATTAAAGTCGATAATGTCGGGCATCTTCTGAGTCAGTTTTGTATTCGTTGAAAGTTTTATCACCTGCGATACCGGGTTGCCGGTGGGTGTGCCCAGACCCGTAGTAAACAGAATGATTTGCGCACCAGAGCCGGTTGTGCCGGTAGTACTTTCCACATCATTGCCAGGTGTACAAAGCAAGTTGAGTCCCGGCTTTTTGATATACTCGGCATAGCGAAGCACATCCGCGACAGGTGCCGTTCCACCTTTCTTGGCAGCGCCTGCAGATTTGATTGCGTCGGTGATAAGCCCGTCCTTGATGTTGCCGGGAGAAGGATTCATATCAAATCCAGAACCTACTGCTTCCGCTGCGCTGGAGTATTTGCGCATGAGGTCAATAAAAAGTTCGGCGGATTCGTTCGTGACACACCGGTTGATCAATTCTTGTTCAACGCCGCAAAGTTCAGGAAACTCGGAAAGAATCGTGCTGCCACCCAAGGCAACTAAAAGATCGGATGTATGCCCGATGGCTGGGTTGGCGGATATGCCCGAGAATCCATCGGAGCCTCCGCATTTCAAGCCCACCACTAATTTATTCAGGAGTGCGGGCTTGCGCTCTAGCTTATTGGCCTCCACCAGTGCCAGAAATGCCTTTTGAATTGCTTGTGTCAACAATTCTTGTTCCGTTCCGGATTGCTGCTGTTCGAGTATGATTAGCGGTTTTGACAAATTAGGATCAAGAGCACTAAATTTTTTTTGAAGTATTTCAATTTGTGCATTTTGACATCCGAGACTAAGTACCGTAGCACCGGCAACATTGGGATTGTGAATGTACCCAGCCAATAAGGTGCACAAGGTTTCCGCATCCTGTCGTGTGCCGCCACAACCGCCCTCATGAAGCAACATCTTAACGCCATCGACATTTTTAAAAATCCGGGAGTGGCCGCTGGACTTTACTTCTTCAAGAGACACAGCAGGAATGGAATCTGCTTTGCCATCTTTGTAAAGGCGCACAAGTTCACTTACATAACTCTTATAAGGATCTGGTTTGCTAAAGCCCAGACCCTCTTCAAAAGCCTGGCGCATCACGTTCACATTTCTATTTTCACAAAATACCAGCGGGATCACCAGCCAGTAGTTGGCCGTGCCCACCTGGCCGTCGGGGCGGTGGTAGCCCATAAAAGTTTTATTTTTCCATTTCGAAGTATCGGGGGGAGACCATTGATAGCTTTTCGTTTTGCCGGAGTAGGGGGCGGCTTTGTGCTTAACATTATGAGTACCGATCACACCACCTTTGACGATAGGTTGAGTGGCTTTTCCTACGAGGAGTCCATACATAACGATCTCATCATCTGCCTTCAGTTCGTTCACGACGAATTTGTGCTTTGCGGGAACATCGTTCGCCAGCACGAGTGAGTGGCCGCCATAGACTACTTTTTCACCTGCTTTTAGGTCTGCAAGTGCAACGAGTACATTATCGACTGGGTGGATTTTTAATATTTTATTTGACATAAGAAGAAATCAATTATATTTCAACATCATGAAAATTTCTAACAGGGTTGGGCGGCTGTTTGAAAAGGAGCATCACGGCAAAGATCGCTCAATTTATCTTTTTAAACGCTCAATCTAATCCATAATACGCAATCTCTGATGACTAATCCCAAATCCCCAAGATCATGAATAAGGTTATAACATTCGGTGAAATTATGCTTCGTCTTGCCACACCGGGTTTTCTCAGGTTTGCGCAGGCAACGGAATTTGAAGCTACGTACGCCGGAGGTGAAGCAAACGTAGCGGTCTCTCTGGCAAAGTTTGGGATAGACACAAATTTTGTAACCAGCCTGCCCAATAATGACATTGGCGATGCCGCGATCGCCTCCTTGCGCACGCACAACGTGGGCACATCTTTCATTCTTAGGGGTGGTGAACGGGTAGGAATCTACTTTCTTGAGTCAGGGGCCGTGAGCAGAGGCAGCAAAGTAATCTACGACCGTGCCAACAGCTCCTTCGCCAAAATTAAAAAAGGATCCATTGACTGGAATAAGGTTTTTGATGGTGTGAACTGGTTTCATTGGACTGGCATTACACCTTCCGTATCGGAAGGGGCCGCGGATGTCTGTATGGAGGCCTGTGAAATGGCAGCTAAGAAAGGTATCACCATATCTACCGATCTGAATTACAGAAACAAATTATGGAAGTGGGGAAAAACGGCCGGAGAAGTGATGGAGAAACTAGTAAGCCATTGTGATATCATTCTGGGAAATGAAGAGGATGCGGAAATGGTCTTTGGAATAAAGCCGGAAGGTGTGGATGTAAAATCAGGACACGTGGAAGGAGCAGCCTATGAATCGGTTGGCAGGCAGTTGATGGCAAAGTTTCCTAAAGCCAGGAAAGTCATCATCACGCTTAGAGGCTCCATCAGCGCAAGTCATAATTCATGGTCGGGTGTGCTGTGGGATGGAAAGAAACTTCTGCAGGCACCCACCTATCAGATTACACACATCGTCGATCGGGTAGGAGGAGGAGATTCATTTATGGGTGGATTAATCTACGGCTTTATGACGTACACAAACGATGATCAGAAAGCATTGAATTTTGCCGTGGCCGCTTCGTGCCTCAAGCATACTATTAAAGGTGACTTCAATCTTGTCACCGTGGACGAAGTGGAAAAATTGATGACTGGAGATGGATCTGGACGAGTATCCCGATAAAAAACTGAATCAATATGAAAACTTTTTCAAGCAATTCCATCCAGGAAGCCATGCGTACTTCCGGCCTCGTGCCGCTCTTCACTCACGATGACGCCGCGATCGCAAAAGAGGTAGTGGAAGCAGCCTATCGGGGGGGTGTACGGGTTTTTGAATTCACCAACCGGAGAAAAAACGCATTCGATGTGTTTGTCGAGATACTCCGGTATGGTGAAAAATTTCCGGACCTGATGCTCGGCATCGGCACGATACTGGATGCAGCCACCACCAAAAAATTTATTGATGCCGGCGCTCATTTTATTATATCGCCTATTCTAAAACTGGAGATGGCCGAATACTGTCTTCAACATGACAGACCCTGGATACCGGGTTGTGCTACCCTTACGGAGATTGTAACGGCAAAAGAGCATGGAGCGAAAGTGATCAAGGTATTTCCAGGTTCAGTGTTAGGACCGGGATTTGTTTCTTCTGTGCTGCCGGTTATACCTGATCTTCAGTTGATGATAACCGGTGGAGTAGAGCCAACCGAAGCCAGCCTTTCAGCCTGGTTCAAAGCGGGGGCAATGTGTGTTGGAATGGGTTCGCAACTTTTTACAAAG
>JANYKP010000290.1 GCA_025358195.1 Cyclobacteriaceae bacterium | reverse complement strand
GTATCGGCCCGGGAGAACAAAGGCATTGTGGATGTTTGGAAGATGATTCTTACTTATCATCAGCACACGGTCCAAACCGGATATTTCCAGGAAAATCGCGAACTACAAAAAAAACAATGGTTGGAGGAAAGTATAGAAAGCCATTCGAGGGAGTTTATGAACCGGCCATCGGTTATCGAAGCAAAAGAGCAACTCCTGAATGCAGTAATGAATGACAGGTTGCTTCCCTCAGAAGCGGCGCATCAGTTTTGGGATACCGTTATGAACACGAAGAAGAAGCAATAATCATTGCCTCACTTCCTTCTGGAATCCGTAAGGACAATGCCGGCAACCTGATTGGCAGCAGTAGCCGCGTTTTTTGTGATACACTTCTGTAAAAACCATCAGTCCGTTCTCCCAATAAAAATCTTCCGCACCCAACGAACTCGGTTTTTCGTTTTTCGTCTTCTTCTTCATATTAAAAAACCCCATCACGAAGTATCGGGACAGGGTCTTTATCATTTACGTTAACTATTCACTATACTTTAATTTCTACATCCACTCCACTGGGAAGTTCGAGTTTCATAAGTGCGTCGACGGTTTTAGCGCTGTTGGAGTAGATATCCACCAGGCGCTTGAACGTGCAAAGCTGAAACTGCTCGCGTGACTTTTTATTTACGTGAGGAGAGCGGAGCACGGTAAATATTTCTTTTTCGGTTGGAAGCGGAATAGGACCACTTACTACCGCTCCGGTTGCTTTTACAGCGCGTACGATCTTCTCGGAAGACTTGTCGACCAGGTTGTGATCGTACGACTTGAGTTTAATTCTTATTTTCTGGTTCATACCTTTTTGGTAATCCTATTTCCTTATTTCCAATCTTATAATCAATCCTAAAAATTCCCTCATCCTAAAATCCTAATCCTACTTGGCGGCAACGGTCCCCTTTACTTCCTCGATTACTTTCTCTGCCAGTGCTCTCGGGACCGGAGCATAGTGGGAGAAAGTCAATGAAGCAGAAGAACGGCCCGATGTGATCGTACGTAAGTCGGTAACGTATCCGAACAATTCAGATAATGGAACATCCGCTTTAATCACTTGCGCACCACCGCGGGTGTCCATGCCCTTCATTATTCCTCTTCGTCTGTTTAAGTCTCCTGTTACAGATCCTGTGTATTCATCCGGAGTGATAACCTCTACACCCATAATGGGCTCTAACAACTGAGGTCCGCATTTTCTAGCCGCTTCTCTAAAACCAATGCGGGCGGCCAATTCGAATGACAATGAATCAGAGTCAACATCATGATAGGAGCCATGAAACAATCTCACTTTCATGGAGTCAATCGGGTAACCCGCTAACGGCCCGTTGACCATGGCCTGTGCGAAGCCCTTTTCAATCGCCGGAATAAATTCCCTGGGAATCACACCTCCAACAATATCATTCTCAAACTCGAGACCCGGTTTATCATCCGGTCCAAGTTCGCGCGGACCGATTTCAAAGACGATGTCCGCAAATTTACCACGACCACCTGTTTGTTTCTTATATACTTCTTTATGCTCAATTGATTTCGTGAGCGCTTCCTTGTAGGCCACTTGCGGTGCCCCCTGGTTGATCTCAACTTTGAACTCACGCTTCAGGCGCTCAATAATGATCTCCAGGTGCAATTCACCCATTCCGCGAAGGATCACCTGACCGGTTTCATGGTCCGTATTAACGCGAAGTGTAGGATCTTCCTCGACCAGCTTGGAAATGGCCATCCCTAGTTTATCAGAATCAACTTGCTTCTTAGGCTCAATAGCATATCCAATTACAGGTTCCGGGAATACCATTGATTCCAATACAATTTTGCGCCTTTCATCACAAAGCGTGTCACCTGTCTTGATGTCTTTAAAGCCTACCACCGCACCAATATCTCCTACGGGAAGGCGGTCAATTTGCTTTTGTTTATTGGCGTGCATTTGAAAAACACGCGAGATGCGTTCTTTTTGTTCTGAGCGGGTGTTATAAACATAAGAACCTGATTCCAGCACACCGGAATAGGCCCTGATAAAGCACAAGCGACCTACGAAAGGGTCTGTTGCAATTTTAAATGCCAATGCTACAAACGGCTCCTTCTCATCAGGTTTAATCGATACCTCTTCTCCCGTATCAGGATCGGTACCAATGATTACATCCTTATCCAAAGGAGAAGGAAGTAACTCCATGACATAGTCAAGCATGGTCTGTACTCCTTTGTTCTTGAAGGAAGAGCCACAAACCATGGGTACGATTCTCATGCTAACAGTAGCCTCACGCAAGGCATTCAATATTTCCGCTTCCGTGATTGAACTCGGGTCTACAAAATATTTTTCAATAAGAGTCTCATCTACTTCGGCAACCGCTTCCAGTAGTTTTTCCCGGTACTCTTTAGCTATCTCCAGCATATCATCCGGTATAGGAATCACCTGGTAGGTCATCCCTTTGTCTGTGTCATTCCAGATAATTCCTCTGAAACCCACGAGATCAACAACTCCAACAAATCCCTCTTCCTCGCCGATAGGCAACTGCAGCGCAACGGCCTTACTGCCGAGTTTATCTTTCACCTGCTTGCATACTCCTATGAAATCAGCACCGGCACGGTCCATCTTGTTGACAAAACCGATGCGCGCTACTTTGTAATTATCCGCCAGACGCCAGTTGGTTTCTGACTGTGGCTCAACACCATCCACGGCGCTGAACAAGAAAACCAAGCCATCCAACACCCTGAGCGAACGGTTTACCTCTACAGTAAAATCTACATGGCCGGGTGTATCTATAATGTTAACGTGATATTCGTTGCCTTTATATGGCCAGTAAACCGTTGTTGCAGCAGATGTAATGGTGATACCTCGTTCCTGCTCCTGATCCATCCAGTCCATGGTGGCCGCGCCATCGTGGACTTCGCCAATCTTGTGATTCACGCCTGAATAATAAAGTATGCGCTCCGTGGTTGTTGTTTTACCAGCATCAATGTGCGCAGCAATACCTATGTTCCGCGTATATGTTAAGTCTCTTGCCATTCTAATTTAGAATCTGAAATGTGAAAACGCCTTATTCGCTTCTGCCATCCTGTGAGTATCGTCCTTCTTCTTGATGGCGGCTCCTTCACCTTTGGACGCCGCCAGAATTTCCGCTGCGAGTTTGTCCATCATCGTCTTTTCGCCTCGCGCGCGGGAATAGTCAATAAGCCACTTGATGCTAAGATTAATTTTGCGCTCTGGGCGAATTTCAATTGGTACTTGAAAGGTAGCACCACCCACTCTCCTGCTTTTAACTTCTACGGAGGGCATGAGGTTATTCATGGCGCGTTTCCAAACGTCCAAACCACTTTCCCCTGATTTCTTCTCTACAATTCCAATCGCATCGTAGAAGATATTGTAGGCAACACTTTTTTTGCCTTCTTCCATCATGTAGTTAACGAACTTG
>JANYKP010000284.1 GCA_025358195.1 Cyclobacteriaceae bacterium | reverse complement strand
CAGGCTCCGCAGCCCTATAATCCTATTAATAAAGTACGCATCGTCACCGCCGCCAGCCTGTTCGACGGGCATGACGCGGCCATCAACATCATGCGGCGGATCATTCAATCCACCGGCTGCGAAGTAATACACCTGGGGCACGACCGTAGTGTAGAAGAAGTGGTGAACACCGCTATCCAGGAAGATGCCCAGGCGATTGCAATGACCAGCTACCAGGGTGGTCACAATGAATATTTTAAATACATGCACGACCTCCTTCACGAAAAAGGTGCAGGTCATATTAAAATTTTCGGTGGTGGTGGCGGCGTGATACTACCGGATGAAATTAAAGAGTTGATCGACTATGGAGTCACCCGTATCTATTCACCCGACGATGGCCGCTCGCTGGGCTTGCAAGGTATGATCAATGATCTTGTCAAGCAGAGCGATTATCCACTTGGAGACACCTTGACAAATGAATTAGAGCAGCTACCGATGAAGAATCCGGTAGCCATCGGACGCTTGATTTCTGCTGCGGAAAATTACTACGATAAGCATAAGAAAATTTTTATGCACATCAACGCGCTGGCAGAAAAATCGAAAGTACCCGTATTAGGCATTACCGGAACAGGTGGCGCAGGCAAGTCATCGATGGTCGATGAAATTGTGAGAAGATTTCTGTTCGACTTTAAAGATAAAACCATCGGCCTGGTTTCAGTAGATCCTTCCAAAAGAAAGACAGGCGGGGCTTTGCTAGGCGATCGCATCCGGATGAATGCAATTAACAATCCCCGTGTGTTCATGCGCTCACTTGCCACGCGCCAATCCAATCTTGCCTTGTCCGCCTACGTGAAAGAAGCGATCCAGATATTGAAGGCGGCTGCGTTTGACCTGATCATTTTAGAAACGTCGGGCATTGGGCAAAGCGATACGGAGATCATCGATCACAGTGATGTGTCGCTGTATGTGATGACGCCCGAGTACGGGGCCGCTACCCAACTCGAAAAAATCGACATGCTTGATTTTGCAGATGTGATTGCCCTCAACAAATTCGACAAGCGCGGCGCACTCGACGCGCTTCGCGACGTGAAAAAGCAATACCAGCGCAATCACAAATTATGGGAGAGGAAAGTGGAGGACATGCCTGTTTTTGGAACCATTGCGTCTCAGTTCAATGACCCTGGCACCAACCAGCTATACAAACAAATCATCGACAAGGTTGCGGAGAAGACGGGCGGAGATTTCAAATCCACCTTCCAGATCACCCGGCAGATGTCGGAAAAGATTTTTGTCATCCCTCCAAACCGGACGCGCTACCTGAGTGAAATCTCCGAAAGCAACCGCAGCTACGATAAATGGGTGGAGGAGCAAAGTGAAATAGCTCAAAAACTATATGCGATTCAAAAAGTAACGGACCTCGTGCGATCAAACACTACTCCTTCCACTATTGAAAAGGGACTTGGTGATGAAGCACAAAAATTAAAACTAAACCTGGATCCTAAGAACTGGAAACTGATCGAAGATTGGCCGAAAAAAGTTCAGCTGTACAAAGCGCCGATCTTCAAGTTCAACGTGCGCGGCAGGGAACTTGGCATTCAGACACACACGGAGTCACTCGCTCATTTACAAATTCCTAAAATTGCCTTGCCCAAGTATCAGGCATGGGGTGAGTTATTAAAATGGAGTTTACAAGAAAATGTGCCGGGTGAATTTCCATACACCGCAGGCATTTATCCATTCAAACGTGAAGGTGAAGACCCGGCCCGGATGTTTGCCGGTGAAGGTGGGCCCGAACGGACGAACAGAAGATTTCATTACGTCAGTTTAGGACTACCGGCCAAGCGCCTTTCAACAGCTTTTGATTCCGTCACCTTATATGGTAATGACCCGGATTACCGGCCGGATATATATGGAAAAGTGGGCAACTCGGGTGTCAGCATCTGCTGCCTGGATGATGCAAAGAAATTATACAGTGGATTCAACCTCACGGATCCAAAGACGTCGGTATCCATGACCATCAATGGCCCGGCCCCGATGCTGCTCGCTTATTTTATGAACGCCGCCATCGACCAACAATGCGAGCTCTATATCAAAAAGAATGGACTTGAAAAAACAGTAATAAAAAAGATTGACGAAATCTACAACAGGCTGCCCCCCACTCCCCAGGAGAGAGCCAATGGTGAGGCCCGTCCCTCCTATCAAGGCCCCCTCCCAAAGGGCAACGACGGCCTTGGCCTGATGCTCCTGGGTGTCACCGGCGATCAAGTCCTGCCAAAGGATGTGTATGAAAAAATTAAAGCCGACACGCTTTCGCAAGTACGCGGCACGGTCCAGGCCGATATTTTAAAAGAAGATCAGGCACAGAATACGTG
>JANYKP010000277.1 GCA_025358195.1 Cyclobacteriaceae bacterium | reverse complement strand
GATGGTGATGGAGACCAGGATTATATCCTGGGCAATCTTGGAGCCAACCACCGGTTTACGGCAAACGATGAGTACCCCATGAAATTGTATGCCGTAGATATTGACAAAAACGGATTCATTGATCCATTGACGACTGCCTTTTGGAAAAATGATGTGGGGGAAATGAAGGAGTACCCGGTAAATTATTTAGATGAACTGGCGGCGCAATCTCCATTTTTCAGGAAAATGTTTACGAGTTACACAAAATTCAGTACCACAACGATGGATGAGATTCTCAAAACAGACACCATCGCGAGCGATCGGAAATTCTATGTGAATTCAACAAAAAGTTATGTGTTATGGAATACAAAGGGAAGTTTTAAATGGGATGAGTTGCCCAACATGCTTCAGATTTCACCCATCCGGAAAATGTTAGTCCGTGATTTTAATGGTGACGGTTTTCAGGATATCTTGGTTACCGGCAATGATTACACCTATGATGTGTCTACTGGTTATTATGACGCGAATAAAGGAATGATCCTTTTGGGGAAAGCCGGATCTTCATTTGATATTTTACAGCCTGCTAAAAGCGGCCTGCTTCTTCAAGGACAGGTAGAGTCTTTAGTGTATTTTGAAGGGGATACTTCCTATCTCGTAAGTGGGATTAACCGGCAGAAGGCTGTTGTTTTTCAACACATTAAAAATTAGTATATGGGCAATCCATCATGGTCTCTTTTACAAATTTATTTTTTTTCCTGGCCACGCCGTATGCAGAAACACTAAGGATTGCCGGTAGGGGTGATGCACCAAATTTAATTTGTCTGATAGAACAAGAGCGACATCTCCATAAATCATATAAATCACACATTCGTTTGCATCAAGGTAGGAGTATTGCGTCTTTGGTCTGTCGCATCACTGTTTTGATTCAATTTTCTTCCTATTCATTTCGTACACAATTAGTGCCGCTAGAATTGCGAACAGAATCAACGACGAACCCTTTGTCCCAAACCCAAGCCCTCCCTTTTCAGATGTTTTGGTCAGTAAATCTCCAAAGGTTGCACCAAACGGACGAGTTAAAACGAAGGCTATCCAAAATAGCGCGATAGAAGAAATTTTTGTAAAATAATGAGTCAAAACAACCAATGCCAATATGGAACTGATCAGGATGGCACCGCCCGCAAAGCCAAGTCCTGAATTGTCTGCCAGGAAATCACCCAACGCAGTACCCAGTGTATTGGAAAATAGAATGGCAGTCCAGTAAAACATCTCACCCTTAAATGTTTCAATGGTTGACACCGACAATGATTTCTCACTATAGTACCAGAAGCAGAGGACTGTAATTAAAATGGCGACGAGGATGAGCGACCCCACCGCATATCCAAGGCCAAGCGTACGATCCATGTAATCTGACATGGTTGTACCGGCCGTGCTGGTTGCAAGGATCACCGCCCAATACAATACGGGTATATATCGCTTGGAAAGAAGTTGACCTCCGAGAGCAATGACAAACACACTTATTAATATGACAGAACTAATAGCGTAACCGACATTCAGCGTCATTGACAAAAGATCACCGGCTGTCTCACCCAGTGTCGTGGCACAAATTTTCATGATCCAAAACAAAAGTGTAACCTCCGGGATTTTGTTCCTCCTCATAGTTTGGATCATAGAAGGTGGTGTTGTTGTCCACAAAAACAAATAGATTTTTTTTGTACTAAACGTTCTTTTATGCCCTCAACAGCTACCGCTTCTCCTAAAGAAATGGCAAGATTTTTTAAGGATTCCGCTATTTCTTCCAACTCATGATAATAGGCTTAATACCACTATCTTCCAATTGTTTCATGAACCCTGCCACCTCACCTTTCATCAACCCATCCATTTCGTTTTGGTATTGCGTAAGCTGCCCTTTCAGGATAGCATAGACTTCTTTATGCTGATCAGCAGGGGCAAAGTCCGCTGTCCCCACGGCACCGGCGAGGTATCCGATCTTTCCGGCCAGCATGTCCGGATAACGAACATCGTCCTGTCCGGTGCCGGTGTACTTTAATTGTACCAGCTTACCTTCCATATTCATTAGCGTGGTATCAAGTTTGCCCGCGGTTGTGACTAATTTTTTGTTGCTGCTCTTCGTTTTCAGCACATCACGCAAGTCGTACAATTGCCGGCGGATCAACTCCAATTCATTCACCATATCCACCACGGTGTTGATATCGCGATGCATGCTTGTAAGCATTTCGGTCTGGACTTTGATGTCCTCCAAAGTGCCTTCGGAGTGAGGGTCTTTTTGGATTGTAATGGAACTGCTAAACTTCTGAGAACCAGTTGTCATGATTACGTTGTACTTGCCTGGAGGAACCAGGAACGTATTGAAATGATTGCTGATTTGTGGACGCCGCTTGCGATCCTTGTCCAGGGGCACCCAATCCGCAGCAATCGGGTGCGTTCGCATCACGAACTCCCTGGTTGGTTTTCCCTGGAGGTCCCACCACACACGATTGATCCCTGTCTTGCCTTTTTGCTTGAAAATCTTTACCGTATCGCTGGAAGCACTGGTGATGAAAATTTTAACACTGTCCTTGTCTGACGAAGTCCAATAATTAATAGGAGCACCGTACGGTGGGTCCATTCCCCATGAAGGCTCAGGAAGGGCTTGCAGACTGGAGGTCTTCCGCTGGAAGCGATAAGCATCTTTTGGATTGAACAGTGCTGCTTTGGTATCTGCCAGGTTTGCCGGTAGTTGCTGAAGGGGAGTAAGGTCATCGAGGATCCATGCACCTCGGCCGTAGGTGCCAATGACAAGGTCGTTGAAATGCTCTTGAACTTCGATCCAATAATACGGCGTGTGAGGAAGGTTGCTCATGAAATTCTGCCAGCTTTCTCCATCATCGAATGAAATATATAGCGTCGTTTCTGTTCCCATGTAAAGCAACCCTTTTCTGATGGGATCTTCTTTGATGCTGCGACAGTAATTGAGATTACCCGGTTCGATCCCTTTCACAATCTTCTTCCACGTCTTGCCATAGTTGTCGGTCTTGTAAACGTAGGGCTGGAAGTTGCCAAGTTCATGAAAGTCCACCGTCAGGTATGCCTTTCCTTCATTCCATTTGGAAGCTTCAATATTCCTGACTGCTCCGAAAGACGGTAGCTCCGGTAGGTTCTTGGTAAGGTTCATCCAGTCTTTCCCACCATTCTGACTCAATTGTACCTGACCATCGCTGGTGCCTGCCCAAAGTACTCCTTGCTTTAGCGTCGATTCTTCAAAAGCTGAAATCACATTGGCATATTCCACTCCGATGTTGTCGGGTGTGAGGCCACCGGAAATCTGTTGTTTACTTTTATCGTTGAGCGTAAGATCAGGGCTGACTACCAGCCAGCTTTGACCACCATTGGTTGTCTTGTGCACGACTTGGCTGGTGGCATAAATCGTGTTGTGATCATGTGGTGAAATCAGGAGTGGGAAAGTCCATTGAAACCGGTACTTCACCTCCGCAGCCGGATGGCCCGCCACATATTCTGGCCAGATTTCTACCTGACGGAATTGACGGTTCTTCTCGTTGAATTTTACCACAACACCGCCTACCGCGCCGGTACCGGAAGCTGTCGACCAAATCACATCAGGGTCTTTCGGGTCCGGGGTAGCAAAGCCACTCTCTCCGCCGCCTACCTCGTGCCACATGCCCGTAGAGATGCTGGGAACGTCAGTCATACCAAAGAATCCACCCGAGCCACTTCTGCTGGGGCCTCGCATCGAAGGTCCATCCTGCCGGTTAGTAAGTACATTATATGGAATATTATTATCGACTGTAACGTGATAAAGTTGCGCGATCGGAAGGGCAATCCGGTCCCAGGATTTTCCGCGGTTATGGGAAATTGAAATACCGCCATCATGCGCGACAATCATTCGGTTGGCATTTGTTTTGTCGATCCACATATCGTGATGATCGCCATAAGGTTGTGTCATGAAGTTGATGGGCTCAAGATTCTTACCACCATCAATGCTGGTAAAAAAACCGTATGTGATGAAGTACACTTCATTAGGATTGTCTGGCGAAGCGGCGCAACGGGTGTAGTAGGCTTGTCTTCCGGATATGTTGCGATCGGAATTGATCAGCGTCCATTTTTTTCCTTTATCGTCAGAACGCCAAAGTTCACCGCTT
>JANYKP010000272.1 GCA_025358195.1 Cyclobacteriaceae bacterium | reverse complement strand
ATTGGGATGTCAACACCGCTTATCAGATGAAAAAGGATGGAGAACATTTTTGGCTGGATGTCTCAGGACTTACTCCAGGAACCGAATATGGATTTCAATACCTCGTTGACGAAACAGTACGAATGGCGGACCCGTATGCCGATAAAATTCTTGATCCGGATGACCAGTTTATACCTGGTTCTACGTACCCGTCCTTGAAGACATTTCCTCAAAAGGCGCTTTCAGACAAATGGTATTTTAATCGGGTAGCCGTACTACAAACAAACCAGGTGCCGTATCAATGGCAAACCACCTCCTACCAAAAACCCGCAAAAGAAAAACTCGTCATTTATGAACTTTTGATTCGTGACTTCTTTGGATCGGGTGGAAGAAATTATCAAAACCTGATCGACACGCTTTCTTATTTTAAACGACTTGGTATTAACGCCATTGAATTGATGCCGATCACCGAATTTAATGGTAACGACAGTTGGGGTTACAACCCCACTTTCATGTTTGCCCCGGACAAATATTACGGCACCAAGAATAAATTAAAAGAATTCATCGACAAATGTCATCAGAAGGGTATTGCTATAATTATTGACATTGTCATGAACCACCAGGATTTGCCTAACCCGTATGTGATGATGGATTTTGATTTTACGAATTTCAAACCAACCGCTAACAATAAATGGTTCAATCAGCAGGCAACGCATCCATACAGTGTGTTCTACGACATGAATCACGAAAGTACCTACACGAAAAAGTATTTGGACACGGTGAATTATTATTGGCTGAATGAGTACAAAGTGGATGGTTACCGATACGATCTTTCCAAAGGATTTACACAAACGTACAATCCAACGAATGTGAGTGCCTGGGGAGCGTATGATCCATCACGCATTAGTATTCTAAAAAGGATGGCCGATAAGATTTGGTCTCACACACCCAGCGCCTATGTAATTTTGGAACATTTTGCCGACAATCCGGAAGAAAAGGAGTTGGCCGAGTATCGGTCGTCAGAAGGAAAGGGGATGATGCTCTGGGGAAACTTCAACAACACCTATAATCAGAACACCATGGGTTACTCAAGTGATTCGGATTTCAGTCTTATTTATTTTGTTAATAAAGCGTTGACGGTTCCCGGTCTTGTGGGTTACATGGAAAGTCACGATGAAGAGCGGGTGATGTACAAGAATTTACAGTTTGGCAATCACAATCTTGACTATTCAGTGAAATCGACGAATATTGCTTTGGCCAGAACGGAAGCGGCAAATGTTGTTTTCTACACGGTTCCAGGCCCGAAAATGCTTTGGCAGTTTGGTGAACTTGGATATGATTTTAGCATTAACACCTGTGCGGATGGAACCAACAATAATAATTGCAGGGTGTCGGCAAAACCGGTAAAATGGGATTATCAAAAGGATCCATTCAGAAAACACCTTCTTACCCACACGTCCGATTTAATAAGGCTTCGAAATACCTATTCCGTTTTTACCTCCGGCACGGCCACGATTTTTGGCGGCCTGTCGCTCCTGAAACAAGTCCAACTTAAAAATAAACCCTATACAGATTCGCCTTCCAATGCTACGCAGATGAACGTAGTAGCGGTCGCTAATTTTGATATTGTCAACCAGTCAGCTTCCGTAAGCTTTCCGCATACCGGAACGTGGTATGACTATTATGCCTATGGAGCTGTAGTGACCGTTAACGCTACTTCGTTTTCAATTAGCCTTTCACCTGGACAGTATAAATTATTTACGGATGTACAGATCACGAACCCCGTTATCACGGGTGTGAGTGAAGAATCAGATCCCCTCCTGAAACTTTATCCAAACCCTGTACATAAAACATTATTCGTAGAGGTTGGAAATAATCCAATTGAAGAACTTTCGTTGCGATCGCTGTTGGGAACCAGAATAAGTCCATCGCGACTTGACAGCAACTCGTGGGATGTGACCAATATTGCTTCCGGACTCTATGTTGTAGAGATCAGAACAAATACTTCCACTTTTCGGAAGAAAATAATTAAAAATTAGGGGCTAAATCATGAGCGTGACGAAGGGCAGCGTGATTTTTTAAAGTTTACTGGGCAGCAGGTTTTGAAGAACCTTCGAAACTGGAAATTTCCTATCCTTCAAGAGCTTCTTGTTCAAACAAAGGGCAGAAAGTATCAGGTGTGGGAACGCAATCATACAAATATTCTAGTGCAAGATGCCAACTATGTGGCTTTAAGGCGTGGCAATTGAAGTTAACGAAAAAAACGCAAAGGCCGCCAAACTGGAGCAATGATATTGGATTTTGCGATTTCTTTGCGTATTTAATTTTGCGGCCTTTGTGTGCCAGCATTTTTATCGTTCACCCAAGAGCACCGTCAGGGCTAAGGCATCATGTGAATGCCAGGTAGTTCACCATCGCCAGATTGTGAGAAATGACGCGCCAGGAGTTACCCCCGTCATCTGATAAATAGAGGTTGCCATTATTGGTTCCAAAGGCAAGTGTGCTTTTCCTTTTAACAAAAGAATGACGCAGAACTAAATCGAACGTCGTTAAATCGGGGAGCCCCAGACTAACAGACACCCAGTTCTTTCCGCTGTCCGTGGTCTTACAAACAGTTAATTTTAAATCAACTGGGATTCGTTGCTCATCGCTCCGGGCGGGGATAACCCACGCCGTTTGTGGATCCATGTCATCGATGGCAAGCGCAAAACCATATTTAGGAAACCCTTCGTTACCGCTCACATCTTCCCATAATTCTCCGCCGTTCGTGGTGCGGAATATGCCGCAGTGGTTTTGTTGCCAAATTATATCGGGTTGGGCAGGGCACAATAGCAGCCGGTGAGGATCGTGGCCGACTTCAGCTTTTGGATTAGGTAAGTACGCGGCAATTAGCCCTTCGTTTTTTGCACGCCAGCTTCCTCCGCCGTCGCGCGTCTCGAAGACTCCGGCGCAACTTACACCAACGTACACGTGATTGCTGTCGCGCGGATCCAGCACAATGGAGTGTATGAATGGATAATCTTTACCTGCACCAAACCATTGATTGGAATCCATACGACTGTCGTGGTTCCAGAGGCTTTCAATCAGATGAAAACTTTTTCCGTAATCGTCACTGTAAAATAATCCGCCGGGTTCGGTGCCCATCCACAACCCACCCGGGCGGTCGTGACCTGCATGTTGCAGAGTCCATATTTTTTTTAGGGAAGCAGGCTTGCCCGGACGGTAAAAAAAATTGGCATAACCAGGCGTCTGTACCTCGTCCCAACTTTTGCCTTCACTTTTGGAATAATAAAGTTTCTCACCCCAATGACGGTGCGATATTCCAACCCACCAGGTGTTCGTGCGATGATCAACATAAGCTACTGATATTGATAATCCGGGGAAGTGAACCGCTGTTGCGGTCCAGCGCTGTCTGGTGTTGTCAAAAGTGACAAGCCCCTTGGAAGTGCCAACCAACAGTTTTGGCTCCATGCGAATCAGCCTCCGGACAGGGCCTGGAAAATGAGCAGTTCATCGTGGGAGTTCACCGCGTCATTAAGCGTAATGCGGTCTTTGACGAGCTCTCCTTTCAGAAAAATATTAACATGTTTTCGCAGGTGACCATGGTCATCGGTGAGGTAATTCAGAATCCCAGGGTAGGTTTTATCAATATTGTGGAGGGTTTCTTTGACCGTGTTTCCGTGTATTTCCATTTCCGTAATGGATGGAAAAAATCGCTTCAAAGCCGATGTAAATTTTACCCTGGCCATGCTTTTCTGAATGGAATGAAGATTTTTAATCCTTACTTTGTGACAAGCAGAGTCATCAAAAATAGAATT
>JANYKP010000261.1 GCA_025358195.1 Cyclobacteriaceae bacterium | reverse complement strand
TTTCCAAAGGCCGGGTTATTTTCATTCGGGACGTAACGCCATGAAGAACAACCGGCAGATTGAAAAGTTTTGCACCATAAACCTCAGCAATTCCCTGATGCCCAAGACAAACTCCCAGAATGCTCTTTGTCGACCCGTATTGCTGCACTACTTGTTTTAAAATTCCAGCTTCGTCGGGAACACCCGGACCCGGTGATAAAAGGATTTTGTCATATTTCTTCACATCATCCAGTCCAATCCTATCATTTCTGAAAATATCCAGATCATAACCCAATTCACGAATAATGTGAACGAGGTTATACGTGAAAGAATCGTAGTTGTCAAGGACTAGTATTTTCATTATCAAATTTTCAAATTGCTCAATTCACCTTAAAGTGTCTCCGCCATGCTAATAGCCTTTCGCAACGCCTCCAACTTATTATTCACCTCCTGCAATTCATTCTTGGGAACAGACTTAGCCACTATCCCGGCGCCAGCCTGGCATATCAGTTTATTGTCCTTACTCAAAAAAGTGCGGATCATAATGGCATGATTGAAGTCTCCATGGAAGCCCATAAAACCAATGGCCCCGCCATAAAAGCTCCGATTGGTGATCTCGCTCTTGTCTATTAACGTCATCGCCATATGTTTGGGGGCGCCCGAGAGCGTACCGGCTGGAAACGTATCGGCTACGAGTTTTAGCGGTGAGACATCCTTTCGGAGTTTGCCAGTAACTTTCGAGACCAAGTGAATCACATGAGAATAGTACTGGACTTCTTTTAAAACCTCCACCGTTACGTCATCTGAATCGCGGCTCAAGTCGTTTCGTGCCAAATCTACGAGCATCACATGTTCAGCGTTTTCCTTTTCGTCCTGGGTGAGCTTGCTTGCCAAAATTGAATCCTCCTTGTCATTCCCAGACCGTCTGAATGTTCCGGCAATCGGATAGATGCTTGCTTCTCCATTTTTGATCTGGATCTGTGACTCCGGTGAGGAACCAAATATTTTAAAATTTCCATAGTCAAAATAAAAAAGGTAGGGTGACGGATTAATGGATCGCAAGGCCCGGTACACATTGAATTCATCACCTTTAAATGCACTGGTGAATCTCCTGGATAGCACAATCTGAAACACATCACCTCGAAAACAATGTTTTCTACCCACTTCCACCATCTCCAAGAAATCTTCGTCTGTTACATTGGACACTTCAGCGTGCGTAGATTGAAATGGAAACGTAGAGAACCGGTTACTGAAAATTATCTTTTCTAGCCGCTCGAGTCCGCTGGGCTCGCTCCTGGAAGTTTCCGGTACGTTCTCAAATAGCGTCAGTTCGTTTGAGAAGTGATCGACAACGATTACATATCGATAGACTTTGTAAACGATATCCGGCACAAGTTTCTCCTTGATCGTAAGATTGATATCTTCAAAATATCGCACGGCATCGTACGTTATGTATCCAAAAAGTCCGGCGGCACTGAATTTTTGATGCGTCTGGTTCGATTCAAATGATTTCCTGAATTCATCCAGGCTGCCAAGCACCTGACCAGGTGAGGTAATCGTGACTATTGTTTTAGTATGATCCGGGAACCGAGTTTCAATCGTCTCCTCATTCACCTGAAAAGAAGCAATTGGATCACAGCATATAAACGACAAGCTGTTTTCATGCCCATGATAATCCGAACTCTCCAATAAGATGCTTCCCGCAAATACATCCCGCAACTTCAAATAGATATTGACCGGCGTGAGCGTATCCGCCAGAAGTTTTTTGTTGCGAGTCATCAATATGTGTTTCATACTCATTTTATTCTCTATATGATCTCCTCAGAAAGTCGGGCACAAAAAAAACCGCCCCGATGATCGGGGCGGGTTCTACAATTTTTCTATGGAAAAATCATTTCACAGCCATACACCGATCGGAATCCGAACGATGCCACCACCAAGCTGTTGATAAATTCTTAATCATACTATTCTGCTGCTTCCTTTTTGCGGGGCGCACGTTTTACTTTAGGCTTCTCCTCAACGGCCACAACTTCTGCTACAACAGCAGGTTTAGCTGAATTAGCTCGTTTCAACCGTGCCTTAATCGCCTTCTTGCTCCGGGATACGCCATATGAGCCATTCCAGATCTTGCCTTTCCTCGATTTTCTGTCTCCTCTTCCCATGTATTCGTAATTCGTATTATTTCGGCAAGTATAATCATGGCTGACAAATTAACAAAATCCTGTGCCTAATTCATTGGAAGAATTATTGAAATTCGGAGTTAAAACAGAAATCCCAGCCGAAGATAGAATAACGTTCCCTCATTTGAATGGGCCACTTCCGTCACGATAGTGGTCAAGTCATAGGGCGTAAACCACAACCCGCCACCATAGCCACGGTGCCAATCATCTGACGTACCCGATGGAGCGGACGGATCGATTCCATTGGAATCCTTGTACCATACTCTGCCTACATCATAAAAACCGTGAATGCCGATGGCGGCCGGAAACAAGTAAGTGCGAAGACTGCCCAGCTTGATGCGTACCTCATTATTGAAATACACTTTCGTGTCTCCGTAAAAGCGTGTCTTGCGGAACCCCCTGATCTCAGTTTTGCCATCGAGGGCCTGGGCCTGATACAATTGATACGTTCCCGTATTGTGTCCACCTCCGGCGTTAAACACATAGGTCACTCGAGCCGGGAGACGAAACGATTGATATAACGTGAACGATGCGCTATGCGAACTAAAGCCGGGGGCATCAAACCCACTCATCCATCGGGATGATTGTTTTATGATTATTCCTCGCGTCGTGTAGGTTTGATTATCACGTTGATCGATACCCCAAGTGTACGCAATACCTCCAAAATTCTTAGGAAGGCCCAATACATTTTCGGGTAACGAAGCATTATATTCCTTTATAAAGCGATCTGCAGACGGGTTTACTATTTCACCACGTTGAAACACAGGACCAATTTTGAAATAACCATACTGACCGACTTTCCTCCTGAGCTTAACTTCCGCTTTCATTTCCCTGAAACGTAGACGGTAATAATCGATTGAGTTAGAAACCGCAATATCGGGGCGCTGATTGATGTTCTGATCAAACACGGATTCATTTCCCCAACCAAAGAAATTGTTGACATAGTTTGGGGACTTCACATCGGCATAAAGTTCAAGATCCCATTTTCCAACCAATTGAGGAAAGCGGCCCTCATAACCAATGTTAAACGATTGGGTGCGGATCGCATAACTGCCCTGAAATACGTGGTGCGACTTGTAAGGTTTTTTTCTGAATCCATGGACCGTTGCAGAAAAACCTGTACCTACAAAAACCCCATCGTCAATATTATAGGTAAGCGTATGCTTTGTATCGAACTTGTTATATTCAAATGATTTTCGATCATATTCATTCACCTGGTGATCGGTGGAAGTCCGGTCACGTATTCCATCCCCTACCATGGTAATTCCGTCTTTTGAATCGTATGAAAATATTTTTGTGTTGTTCGTTGATTCATTGTTGATTTCATCCTTGCCTTCTCCTCCAATCACACGAATTTTCATATCACGATGTCCGCTACCGGAAAAATGAAATAGGTCGTCACCATCCTGACCATAGAGGCGCAATTCCTTTGTTTCATGTCGTATGAACTCCCGTTCGAATAATAGTCTGCCGCGGTTACCCTCTTTATCTCTCTTGAACATCTGCAAATTCAGGTTGCCGCTTGGGAGCCAGGTTACTTCAAACCATTCCCGTTTATTAGAGCCTGTAATATCTACCTGCTTTGCCAGGAAACGATAGTACAACAGCGCATGGTGCTCGAGAATGGCTCTTCGCGCCTTTAGCTTATCTCTAATTTGCTTTCCTTGCAACTCGTAAATTTCAGCAGGCCATTGTTTCAAGGCGGAGTCAATGACTTCATCAGTCAAATCTCTGGACAACTCACGCGCTGTGTTGAGGAATTTCGCTTCCGGCATTTCGTTCAGAAAACTTCGATCGAACCACCTGCCCACTTGCATTAGTCCCGGTGCCCACCGGATAATATAATCAAAGCCTTCAAGGTTGGGAAATAAAGCGGGCTTGCGTGACTTGTGTGGCACCAAACCTTCATTCACAAAAAAGGCGTGGTCACGATCACGTGGGATCGGACGATACGTTTTCACCTTCTTATGTTCATACTCTCCCCATCGCCACTGGTCATCGTGACGATCCCAATCACCGATCCACATATCAAAAAGTCGGGAGCGCAGCACCAGCTTTTGATCTATTTGAATCGAGTTATCTTGAGCCATGTGCTCCAGGAGTCTTCGTGTGCTGATCATTTTTTCCGGACTGCCGAAGAAAGGCATATCCTTTCCACTGCCATCCGGACGCTCCTCAAACATCATAATCTGCCCTTCAAAATCTTTCCGATAGATGGTCCAGCGCGGGTCATTGGGGGCATACACCAGTCGTGGGTTCGTGTGATAAACACCTGCAGCCTCTGCTAACGCTGGTACTACCAAAGCAGCATAGGGATGCTCGGCTGAAACCTGGTCTTGCTTGACTTCTTGCAGAAAGGTCTTCCTGTAAAATGCGGGTAAGGCCTTGGTCGGATACTTCTCAACGGATCGCAGGTTATACTCCCTCCCGAGAGAATCCCTGAGACGCAGTGTCATCGTCTCTGTACCCCCACCCTTTTGAAGAATTTTTAATCCCCCTTTTTCTTTTCCAATATCAAATGCCTGTAGAGGAATTTTTTGTGCCCATTCCGATCGGTAGTTATCGCCTAGCAGCATTCTCCTAAAACGGCCCGCTTCGTATCGATAACTGGCACTTGATGTCACCCACATCGTGTCATTCTCCTGCATTGCAAACTTTGGTTGTTCAATTGCCTTGATCTTTAAAAGGGGTGATGAAAATATTTTCCCCGCAGCCGAATAATACTCAACCTCGGCGTTTCCATCCTTTTTAACCATTATCCTCGCAAAACCTATTTCAGAAGAAGCAAAGCGCGAAAACCCTTTCTGCTTGACTGGCGTAGATTTGGACCCGGAGCCGCTTACAATATACTGCACACTATCGTGCTCAATGTATTGCAATGTATGTTCGTGACCGCTAACATAAACGGTGCCGGGGTACTGCTGCATGGTCTCCTGAAGACTTCGCCGAAGAGCTTTGTTGACCGGATGCGCAATGTCCTGAATATTCCCAAAAATCTTGCGGTAAAGTGGAACAATAGAGCCAAGGATCGGTAGTGGCAGGTAGTAATTTTTATCTACTTGCGTGAGCGGAAAAAGGTGGTCTTTGAGAGAGAAGACACCACCATGCTGACCATAGGAAAATATAGGATGATGCCCGGCCACAATGACACGTTTACCCTGATTGCGATTCAGAATGTCGTCGAGCTGGATGGTTACGTCAGTAGCGCTCTTTGCATCACACTGACTGGTCTGCCCTTCGGGTTTGTCCCAGGGATGAAGGAACCATTGTGTGTCAATAATCACCAATACCAATTCCTTCGAAAGATGAATTTCTTCAGGGCCGGGACAGCCATCTCGTGGAAGAAAGTGAACAGTAGAATTCTTTAAGGAATCCAAAAACACTTGTTGATGCATCCTGTACCGTAAGCCATCATGATGTCCGTTTTTCCAATCGTGGTTTCCGGGGACAAAATAAATTTCTCCAAGGCCTGAAGCCATTGAAATCTGATCAAGTAAAATTTGTTCGCCAGCCTTTCTGTCTTTACTCCTGGGAGGCGGGAGCCCTTTTGGATACAGGTTATCACCCAAAAAAATAACAGCGGATGGTCCTGCTGAATGATTCGTGTATTGCGATACCAACTTCTGCAAGGGTGTGGTGTCACTCGAACCTGCATCTCCAATTAAAGTAAGTTGAAAGGCTATAGAATCCTGCTGGGCAAAACTGAATGCAGTATTTGTGAGGACCAACCAGCTTAAGAGAAAATACCGCATGCGTCAAATTAGCTATTCTACTTCAATTTCATTGTAACTATCAGTTAAAGGGGCAGCCTGAAAAGCAAGCAATCTTTGGGTCGATTATCCTGATTAACAAACTTAAACCACTTTTCAAGTCTTGCTTCTTCTACCAGTCCCGATTTCAGAAGAACCTTCGCGGAAGCTACATTCTCGGTATCCACAAAAGTGCTCACACGGTAAACGCCGGCTAAACCTTTTACGATGCTCATCAATTTCTTGCATACTTCTGTAGCATAACCCCTGTCCCATTGTGTAGGGCTTAAGATGTATCCAAACTGAATTTTCCCTTCATCGTGAAGGATTCCGCAACTACCAATCAAGCGATTGGACTCCCGAAGTCGGATGCTAAAGGAGTAATCTGTACCTGCCCGCCATCCGTTCGCGGCATATTCCAAAAAAATCCGGGTATCTGCCAGACTTTTGTGCGTGGGCCATGGCATGAATTTGGTCGCTTCCGGTTTACTGGCGTAGGTATAAAATATTTCTTCCGCTTCTTCGTACTTTAAGCGGCACAAAGCAAGACGTTCAGTTTCGAATTGCTCAGGAATGGAAAGTCTCATCGATTTAAAATGAGTTCAAATATCGTTCATCAATACTTTAAAAAGGAAATAGAAGGTGCAAAAATCATCGTCAAGGTCAATCCTATCCAGCTAAAAGGTATTGAACTGATTATTACCATGGATGGAAAAGTGGAAAGCCGTGACCTGGAGTTTGACGAGGGGATCTTCGACGATCTGAAAGAAGATGGTTTTGAAGGCGCCAGTCCGCTGGAATTTAATCTGTATCAGACTGGTCTGGCTTGATTATTTTCGCGATGATTTCTGATATCCATTTTCTAATTCAAA
>JANYKP010000211.1 GCA_025358195.1 Cyclobacteriaceae bacterium | reverse complement strand
CGTTATCGCGTGGTGGTGGAAGGTATCACGCAAAACGGTGACCCCGTGCGGACTGTGAGTTTTATTGAAGTGGATAATCGATGATTGTTGAGGAGAGGTTGGTGACTGGATGGTTGAAGTAGACGGTGGCCTTTTTACAATCTTATCCTAAATTGAAAAGTGTGCATGATATTAAGTAAGTAGAGCAAGTTAACGATGTAAAGAGACCTGAATAATGAATGCTGAACATCGAATATCGAATGTTGAAGTTGGGGGATCAGCACATTCGGTATGGATGTCCTAAAACTGATCCCGATCGCTATCGTGCGAAACAATAATCGTATGAACCCACAAAGGAACTTGTTTGTAATTTGTTATTGGCTCCTGTCAATCTCCTTGCAGGCCCAGACCATCAGCGGCAAAGTGATCGATGCCAAAACCCTGGAGCCCCTTCCTTTTGCGAATGTTTTTATCAATAACACCACCATCGGTACGACCTCGGAAATGAACGGTGAATTTAGTCTCAGGAATGTACGACAACCAGCCAGCTACGAAGTAATTTTTTCTTTTGTAGGATACGAGTCCTTTAAAATGAAGGTGAGTCTCACCGAAAATGAGCTGCGGCTTGGGGCGGTCCGGTTGAAGCCATCCGAAATTGAATTGAGCTCGCTGGAGATCAAGGGAACCAAGGACACTGAGTGGGAGAAGAAGCTAAGGAAGTTTAAGAAGATTTTTTTTGGTGAAGATAAAGCAGCCGAATTATGCATGCTGGGGAACCCCTGGGTAATCGACTTTCCGGAGGTGGGGAAAACATTCAAGGCCACTGCGAGCGCTCCATTGGAAATTGAGAACAAGGCCCTTGGTTATAAAGTAAAGTTTTACCTGAGCAATTTCTCGGGCGACAATCTTGGATACAGTATTCTGGGGAATGTTCGGTTTGAGGAAATGCAGCCGTCGGACGACAAGGAAAAAATGCAATGGTCTCTTCAGCGGAAAAAATCCTACCAACGTTCGCGGCAGCACTTGTTCAAATCCATCATCGACCATCAAATCAGGGGAAATGGGTTTAATCTGTACACGGAAGTAGAGGGTTTTGAGGATGCGAAAGTCCGTCCTGCTTTTTTCTATTCTGAATTGGGAAAGACCATCAAGCTGTATGACACTACAGATCTGGTTGCTCCAGCCTCCCAAAAGGACATTTATCGAATTACACTGAAGGGCCGCGTTGAGGTTCATTACACGAAAGAAAAAGTGCCGGTGAGGGCCTACCGCGATGTTTTTGGCCCGGTGAGCTGGATACGATTGAAGAAGAATGTTGTGCTGGTAAATAAAGATGGCATTGAATTAAATCCTGCAGACGTAACTGTTTCAGGAGCGATGAGTTCGGACCGGGTCGCCCACTTGTTACCATTGGATTATTTGCCAGAGGAAAGTCTTTTGCGTGAGAAAAAGGAGGAGCTGTTACCATTTCTGGAAGAAAAAATTTATGTACATACAGATAAACCCTATTACTATCCCGGTGAGTCGATTTGGTTTAAAGGTTACGTGAACTACCGTGCTCCTTCTCTTCGGGATTCCCTGAGCCAGACGGTCTATGTGGAGTTGCTGGAACGACAAAAGAAAAAAATTAAGCAATCGAAAGTGCTCCGGATCGACAGCGGACTTTTCCACGGCGACTTTCTTTTACCGGATACCCTTTCTTCCGGATCGTATTACCTGAGAGCTTATACCAACCTGAATCGAAACTTTGGTGACAACAACCTGTTCGTAAAGCCAATACCGGTATTGAGTCCATCCGACAAGGTAAAAGCAGACCAGTCAGTTATTTCCAACAGTGTTTCTGAGGACACGTTGTTAACCATTGTTGCAGACAAAGGGAAATACCAAACTCGAGAAAGGATAACCCTTACTCTTCGTGTAAAAGACGAAGAAGAACTGCCGCTGGTATCCAATATATCCCTTTTGGTGACAGACGTCTCGCAAGTAGTTCCAATTGAAATTTCAAGTTCTATTCTTGATGGTTATCCTTTAAATGAAAGCCAGGTGCATGCCGAGGGAGAGCGTTTGTTCCACCCTATTGAGTATGGGATCAGTTTCACTGGCCGTTTCTATAACGATAACAAACAGCCGGAAAAGGCCATGTTAAACGTTTTCCAATTAAATCCACGAAACTTTACCATGGCCCAGTCGGATGAAAAAGGATTGTTCTCCGTGAGCGGTTTTTCATTTTATGACA
Organism: Cyclobacteriaceae bacterium; assembly: GCA_025358195.1. Classification (GTDB taxonomy): domain Bacteria; phylum Bacteroidota; class Bacteroidia; order Cytophagales; family Cyclobacteriaceae; genus ELB16-189. The sequence goes on along the minus strand of JANYKP010000211.1, from coordinate 11,486 downwards.
CGGCTGCATTTTCAATCCAATCATTGAGTGGAAAGGGAGAAGCGCACGGCAAGGTCGAGCTATTGAAACGCGATACACCGCCGATTGAATTCAATGAAATGAGTTATCGGATTGGTCTTATCAAAACCGAATCGCCACAACGGATACGGTATGAACCTTCGAGGGAAACGAAGATGCTCAAAGAGGTGGAGATAAGGTCCAGTAGGACACCAGAGGAATACACAACTGAATATCGCATCAGGCGGCCATATGGAAAACCTAACTATGTTCTTAAAGCAAAGGATATTAATGCGGCGTACGGCAATCTGTTGCTGACTTTACCTGGAAAATTTCCCGGCTTGGTGGTAAGACAGGCAGACAACCCGGGAGCCAGAGATGCAAATGGCACAGGACCGAGGTGGGTAGTTTATGTTCAAAAAGCTGCAAGCGGTTCATTAAATTATCCGCCGGAAGTTCTCGTTACGGTAAATGACGCAGTGGTGGGCGGGACCCCGGCGGAAATTCTTGGCGCTATTGATCCCGCGACTGTTGAATCGATTGAATTGAAGACTGGAGTAAATGTGTTGTACGGTTCCTCTAGTGTCGGTGGAGTTCTCTCTGTCTACACAAAAAAAGGTACCTCCGAAGAAGAAGTTACAGTCAAGAAAAATATTCCAGTTATAAAAGTCCCCGGCTACTCAAAGCCAAGAAGATTTAGCTTTCCGGATTATGAAGATCCCAAAACAAATTCAGGTGTCACTGATTACCGATCGCTTCTCTATTGGAATCCTGAAATGATTACCGACCAAAAAACCGGGACCGCTTCCGTTTCCTTCTTCGCTTCCGACTTACCAGGACGTTATCGTGTCGTGGCGGAAGGAGTTACTCAAAGTGGGAAACCGGTAAGATGCGTAACTTTTGTGGATGTGGCATCACCTTAGACATCTCCGCCTCACCCTAGCCCTCTCCAGAGGAGAGGGAAAATGTTCCCATGGGATTTCACCCTCCGAAGGTTTCATCACTATCTCCTTCTCCGTTTCTCTTCTCCGAAGGTTTCACCATCTAATCCGAAAGGTTTCTCTCCTCCGATGGGTTTCACCCTCTCCTTCGGAGAGGGCCGGGGTGAGGCTTTAACTATGATACACCCGCGAAAAAACAATCAATTCATTCCTCACCTCCAGCATTTCCCCCACCCGTAGATCATCTTCGCCCGTCACGTGTCGGAGATATTCCATAAAAATCCGGTTCTCAAAAGGTGTAAGCTGAATCACTTCGTAATGAAGTGACGGTAAACGATCGAACGAATCCTTCCACCATGCGCGCAATTCATCTTTGCCTTTGATTAAGCCATTGGTCTGGGGCAAGTGCATTTTCAACTTCGGGCTATAATGCTCGGCCTGGTCATCGTACAATGTCAACAAACCTTCCAGATCATGACGGTTAAAGGCGTCAATCCATTGATGGGCAATTATGTTCAGTACCTCGGGATTCATTTTTTGTATGCTTTAGATTAGATGCAAAGAACAAAAGCTTAAAATACGAAGCAAACCATTTATATGAACAAGTGCCAAGTGTGTGGACCAGAATTGCCACGGGTTTAAACCCGTGGCAATTTTGCCTTTGCGATTCCCAAAAATCCCCTATCTTCGTATCGTTATTTTTTAAACTTATGCTAAAGCGACTCCCACCAGTTTTCAGAAATTTCTATTTCGTGGTAGGCACGACCTTCCTTTTATGGATGATTTTTCTGGATTCGAATGATTTAATCAACCGGTACCGGCTTTCTGCCAAGCTACGCTCTCTGGAAAATGAAAAGGAATATTACCAGGAGAAGATCAAAGAAGTAGAGAAAGACCGACAGGAACTCATGGGTACAACCGATCTGTTGGAAAAATTTGCCCGTGAGAAATATTTGATGAAAAAACCTTCAGAAGATATTTTCATAATCGAAGAAAAGGATTAAGCCAATGAAAAAGTTATTGGTTTGCGCGCTATTTGCATTCTGCAGCGTTTTGGCGTTTGGACAACGCACCATCGACGAAAACGCGAAATCTTCTTTCATGGATCGTGTGTACGTTGGAGGAGGTTTGGGATTCAGCGGTGGAAACAATCCGTACTATGGTCGGTATACGTACGTGGGGCTTTATCCAATCCTGGGTTACATGGTAACAAATAAGTTTTCGGTTGGCTCTACAATAACCTATCAGTATTACAACTATCCGGATGTCGGTCAATCGGTGACACAATATGGGATTAGCCCATTCGTCCGTTACAATCTCGGGCAGATGTTTTTGTATAGCGAGTATATGATCCTGAATTCCCCCACCTATGACCCCAACACACCCCGGAAAATATATAACCGGATGCTGATGGGTGTAGGCTTCCGGCAGCCGATAGGTGCACGCGGATCCATCAATGCGATGGCCTTGTATGATGTCCTTTATAATCCGGCAGATCGTGTGTTCAATTCGCCTTGGGTGTTTCGTGTATTTTTTTCGTTCTGATTATAACTTCACTCCCAATTTTTCTCCAAGTTGTTTTAAGTCGTCCGCTACTTTCGGATCAAGGGCTATTCCATCTTTTCTTCGCTGCTCTTCACATTCCCTTTCAGGATCACCAGGAATAATAACATGCAATTGACCCGCGATTGTTTTCGCTGACCGGAAACGCGAAATCCAATTGTCCATATGGTGCTTAAACTCGTTCGCAGGCCGGAACGCATCTATCCGCAGGGCGCCAAAAAAATGACCAATGCCATCACCTACCGGATCGTTAGGCAGCGCAAGGAAACTCACGAAAGGTGGAACCCAGGGACCGTAATTCGCCCCTGAAAGAACCGCTGAAAAAATATCCACCCACGCGCCGAGACAAAAACCTTTGTGACTTCCATGCTCGCGATCACTGCCAAGCGGAATGAGTGCACCACCATCTTTTAATTCGTGTGGATTGGTAGAAGGCCCCCCATCTTTCGTTTGTATCCACCCCACAGGCGCTTCCTGATTCTTACGTTGCAAAATTTCAAGCTTGCCATTGGCGGCAGTAGTCGTGGCAAAGTCAGCAACAAACGGTGGCTGTTTGTCTGCCGGTATGGCTACACAAATTGGATTGGTGCCCAGCAATCGTTCGACAGAAAAAGTGGGGGCCACCAGCGGACTGGCATTGGTCATGGCGATGCCGATCATATCATGCTGCAACGCTTTCATGGCATGGTAACCCGCTATACCAAAATGGTTGGAATTCTTCACCGCCACCCAACCTGTGCCGCAGGTCCTTGCTTTTGCAATGGCAATCTCCATCGCGTATGGGGCGATGACCAATCCCAAACCCTGATCACCATCCACCACGGCGGTACTGGGTGATTCATGTACGATACGAATGTTGGGTGTACTGTTGACTCGTTTCACTTCCCACAATCGTACGTACCCGCTGAGCCGCGCCAAACCATGCGAATCAATACCACGCAAGTCTGCACTGAGCAATACATCGGAAGCCTGCCTCGCATGATCAGGAGAGCAGCCTATTTTAAGAAATATATCATGAGCAAATTGCCAGAGGTGCTGATACGAAAAGTTCGGGTTTTCCATTTGGTAAAAATAAGGAAGGAAAGTTGTCCTTACATGGATCTGTGGTTTCTAATTCTGCCCTCACCTTCAGCGACCGTGCTCAAGCCAAAACCCAAGACCCAAGACCCAACACCGAACACCCAACACCCACATTATTCCTACCTTCACTTATGGAAAACCCGGGCTACCTGCATCCTTTAGGTAAAATTGAAAACTATGAACCTCAAACACACAATCCAGACAACTCTCGGGATTATCCTCCTCGGGATATCATTCACCGTTTCTGGTCAAGCCGACAAGCCTGTTGATTCCAAAATCACGAACGTTACCGTTTTCCTCGCGAAAGCGCAAGTAACGCGAGAAGCCAAAACCCGTCTGGAGGCTGGAAAAACTAATCTTGTGATTACGGGCCTTACTTCGCAATTGGACCCTCAAAGTATACACGTGGCCGGAAAGGGAAACTTCATCATCCTTGGCACCAGTCACCGCCAGAATTATTTGAATGAACTGAATATCCCCAGATCGCTGAGGAGTTTGAAAGACTCCCTGGAATTTTATCAAAAGCAAATAATACTCGAGCAAAGCCAGAAAGAGATTCTAAATAAGGAAGAGCAGATGCTGCTGAGCAACCAGAAAATCGGCGGTACCACTCAAAATCTGACGGTCGCCGAACTGAAAGCGATGGCGGATTTCTACCGAAGTCGCCTGGGGGAAATCGTCAATGCCCGGATGAAGCAGGATGATAAAATAAAGCATCTGAACATCCGAATGGCACGCGTACAGGCACAGATCAATTCACAGAATGAATTGTATAGCCGCAACACCAGTGAAATCGTGGTGAGCGTTTCAGCCGAGACAGCCACCTCGGTTGATCTGGAGGTAAATTATGTGGTAGCGAACGCAGGCTGGTACCCCCTCTATGATTTACGGGCTACGAACACCAGAAGTCCGGTACAACTTGGTTATAAAGCCAATGTTTTTCAGGGCACCGGTGAGGAATGGAAAAATGTTCATTTAAAACTATCGACCGCCAATCCCAACCTCAGCGGTTTGAAGCCTGAGCTGTCAGCATGGTATTTGAATTTTTATGTTCCCGTTGTGGTGTCGGAAAGAAAATATAAGGCGATGAATCGTGGAGTTGCTGGTGTGGCCAAGGAAGCGAATGATCAACAACAACTCAGTGAGGTGGTAATTGTTCCTGCGGAGTCAGTGGCAGAGTACGTGCAAACCATTCAAACTTCATTGAATACCGAATTTGACATTTCCCTTCCGTACAATGTATCTTCTTCCAATCAACCAACTCTGGTCGACATCCGCAGCTACGAGATGAAAGCAAACTATCAATACTCGGTGGCCCCCAAACTTGACCTGGACGCTTTTCTTATTGCGAAAGCCACCGGCTGGGAAGAGTTCAGCCTGCTTCCCGGTGAAGCCAACATCTTCTTTGAAGGAACCTTTGTGGGAAAAACGTTTATTGATCCCAATTCCATCAAGGACACACTTTCGGTTTCCCTCGGTCGTGATAAGCGCATCGTGGTAAAACGTGAAAAGGTAAATGACTTTGTTTCCCGCAAGGCGATTGGTACTAATGTCCGTGAAACTTCTGCGTACGAGCTATCGGTGCGCAACACCAAGCAGGAGGCAATTAAAATTGTGATTGAAGATCAGGTGCCCATTACACAGAACAATCAGATTGAAGTAACCGTGTCGGACACAGGCGGTGCGAACTACAATAAAGACACCGGCAAACTCACCTGGACCTGGACACTACAACCCAATGAGACGAAAAAGACTGTGTTCAAGTTTGAAGTAAAGTATCCTAAAGACAAACAAATCACCGGCCTTTGACCTCACCCCAACCCTCTCCTTAAAGGAGAGGGCTAAAAGGAGAGGGGGAAGGTTCCCCTCACCCCTGGAGAGGGGCCAGGGGTGAGGGCCAGGTCACCAGTTTTTTCTATTTTTATGAATGATCACTAAATTCTCCCAAGGGTTTCTGCTTCTTCTGATACCGGGTCTTCTATCCGCGCAGGTCATCAACACCGCCACCATGGATACGGTTGCGACAACGGTAATCGGAAATGTAGGAATTGGCGGCTATGTGGATTCCTACTATGGTTATAACTTTAATAAGCCGGCCAATGGCACCATCCCATACTTTGTGTCTTCAGCTAGGCATAACGAACTGACCATCAACCTGGCGTATGTGGATGTTCGCTACCGGTCGAAGTACATGCGCGCGAGATTTGTGCCGGGCTTCGGCACCTACATGGACGCGAATTACAAAAATGAGCCAGGCTCGCTGAAGAACATGGTGGAGGCAAACGTGGGAGTGCTCATTTCTGAAAAGAAAAAAATCTGGATTGACATTGGCGTGTTAGGCTCACCGTACACCAATGAAAGCGCCATTTCGAAAGACCATCTGATGTATACGCGATCGTTTGCCCCCGAGAATGTTCCGTACTATGTAACAGGAGTCAAACTTAGTGTGCCTATAAATGCAAAGCTGAATTCCTACTTCTATGTTATCAATGGATGGCAGGTGATACAGGACAACAACAGCGGAAAATCAATCGGCACACAATTGGAATACCGGCCTAACAAATCCATGTTGTTTAACTGGACGACGTATGTCGGTGACGAGCGTTCATTCCTGCATCCAGATTTCCGCATGCGCTACTTCAACGACTTCTACTGGATTTATAATTCGGGAGGAAAATTTTTAGCTACTTCTTCTTTTTATTTTGGGTACCAACAAAAAAACGCAGCCCCTACGGCTTCCTGGTGGCAGGCAAATTTTATTGGCAGTTATGCGTTTACGGATGTTTTTTCGTTGTCCGGAAGGATTGAGCATTACAACGATACGGGCGCGGTGCATGAGACGGCGATTACCGGTGTTCCGGGATTTCGTGCTTCCAGTGTAGGCGCATGCCTTAACTTCAAACTGCATCGGTTTGCCTTACTCCGGTTTGAAACTCGAAGGTTCTTCTCCACGGACAACGTGTACCTGGATGAAAATCAAAATCCAACAAATGGAAGCACATTGGTGGTAGGAAGTCTGACAGCCTGGTTTTAAAAATCTTCTCTCTCCCAGAGCTCGTGTAACCAACATACCTATCATCCAAAGCGCAGCAGTTGTCAAGTACGTGACTAATGAAACCTCGGGTTGATAATTGCGTTGAATGGAACAAGTAAGCCGCCTTGCGCGTTTAAAAGTGTATCTTACTCTCTTAAGAATTATTAAAAAAAATTATTAACCGCAATTCGGTGAGAACACAAAATTTTATGGAGGCACATCCTGTCAAAGGGTTTATATTATTTGGAGTAGAGAATATGAGTTGGACGACTATATATATTACAGGTAAAACAGATTTTCGCGAAGAGGTCAAAAAAAAATTAGAACACTCGGATCAGCGTTACATGCCGGGGTTTATCGAAAATTCATTGGGCGAGACAACCCACGACTTATACTGGCTGGACGGCCGGACGGACCTTCGGGCTTTCAAAGAAGCCATTGGTGGAAAATTAATCTGGAAACACCGTTTGCGCTTTTTTGATAACCTCGAGGCGTTCCTTTTATCACAGCAAGCCAAAACAGAAAATGAATTTTCTGAACGCGAACGGGAGATGATTGCAGGAATGGAGAACATCCGTTCAACATCCTACATTTTATAAATCATCCTATTTGCGAATAAAACCTTCATGGATATTGACCCTCGGAGGCTGAATCTATGATGGAAATTTCTTAGCTTGTAGGCGACGTTCAGTACCTGGTCACAAATCTTGAGAACGAAACCTGAATTCAACAATTTGTATGACAAATAAAATTCTTATTGGCCTCGGCGTCGTCGTGATTGCAGTTGCGGGATATATAGGGTACCGTGTCTTAAGCTCACGTTCTCTCAGTCCCCTGGCGACGACTACTTATCATTACAATGGATTGGATATGAAAGTAGTGTATTGCCGCCCTTATAAAAAGGGTCGCCTGATTTTTGGCGAAGAGAAAGACAAGGCCCTCCGTCCATTCGGCAAATACTGGAGGCTGGGCGCCAACGACGCTACTGAAATTACCTTCAGCAACGACATTAATTTTGCTGGCAAGCCGGTGAAGGCAGGCACCTATCGGATGTATGCCGTACCAAATGCAAATGCCTGGCAGATTTCCTTAAACAGTGAACTTGGGGCCTATGGCGCCACGGAACCCAATTATGCGTTGGACATTTTGAAAGTAGAAGTGCCTGTCGAGACGGGGCCGGAAACTGAACAGTTCACCATCAACTTTGAAAGCGACTCCACGGGTGCAATGATGGACTTTATCTGGGATAAGACGCTCGTGCGGATTCCGATCACGATTCAATAGCAACCTTTCTCGCTGCCTACCTGCTTTTGAGGCACCATCCGGTGTCGCTTCGAGTGCTAAGAAGAACGGTTAATTTTTATTAACTGCTAAGTGTGCCTTTAAAAAAGATAGATTTATAAAAGAATCATAGGGTTGTATTTTTTCGAATAATCTGAATCTATGATGGAATTTTCATAACTTGTTGACTAATCCCATACCCACTCCACGCGGGATCACATCACATAACCCAAACTCAAATTATCTTATGAAAAAGAAAATTTTTATTGGCCTCGGCGTTGTATTCGTTGCACTTGTTGCATTCTTTTTGTACGCCTCCCTGGTTGTTGCCAAACGGAGCCCACAAAAAACTACTACTTTTAATGACAAGGGGTTGGACATAAAGGTGGTGTATTGCCAGCCCTATAAGAAAGGAAGACTGATTTTTGGGGAAGAAAAAGACAAAGCTTTGCAGCCGTACGGCAAATACTGGAGACTAGGGGCCAATGCAGCGACAGAAATAACATTCAGTAAGGATATTAATTTTTCGGGACAGCCCGTCAAAGCTGGAACCTATCGGATGTACGCTATGCCAGGCGCCAGCGCTTTTCAGATTTCCCTTAATAAAGAATTGGGTGTTTACCTCGCTGTCAATGAGCCTGACTATACAATGGATGTAATTAAAGTTGACGTCCCGGTTCAGACCGCACCCGAAACAGAGCAACTTACGATCAATTTTGGTTCCGACTCTACCGGGGTGAACATGGACGTACTGTGGGACAAAACCCTTCTCCGCGTGCCAATCACCCTGCAATAAGATTTTTATCGCTTGCCTGGATTCTTAAAAGGGAAGTGGATACTCCTTCCTCTGGCAGTATTGATCTTTCTCGGGGCCACCTATTGGCTCATCGGAAAAATTCAGTACCGGCTTGATGTCATGGATGTAGAGGATTACGAGCCGGTCTCCACATTAAAAATCCCGCAGCACCCGCTCACCCGAGCAAAGTTTCCGTTCATTGATGTTCACAATCACCAATGGATCATGCCGGTGCAAGATTTGGATAAGCTTGTCGCGGATATGGACTCGCTGAACATGGGCGTGATGGTTAACTTAAGCGGCTTTCGAGGAAAAATTCTTGAGTGGTCACTTGATAATGTTAATGAACACTATCCCAACCGGTTTGCAATATTCCTGAACATCAACTTCGAAAATCTGGATGATAAAGGGTGGCCCGAAGATGCACTGACCATGCTGGAGGAGGCTGTGAAACAGGGTGTAAAAGGATTGAAGGTTTATAAAAGCCTCGGTCTGACCGATAAGGACAACGATGGAAACAGGATCGCCGTGGATGATCCGCGCCTCGACCCCGTTTGGGCGAAATGCGGCGAACTCGGAATACCGGTGCTGATCCATTCCGGAGAACCGTCTTCGTTTTGGGACCCCAAAGACAAGCACAATGAACGATGGCTCGAACTTAAACAGGAACCAGGTCGCTACCGTCCCGCAGACAAGTTTCCACCTTTCGAACAAATCATATCCGAGCAACATCATGTTTTCCGCAAGCATCCCAAAACGAAATTTATCGATGCACACCTCGGCTGGTTTGGAAACGACTTGGAACGTCTTGGCAAACTTTTCGATGAATTGCCGAATGTCTACACCGAACTAGGCGCTGTGCTTGCCGAGTTAGGACGTCAGCCACGGTTTGCCAGGACGTGGATGATCCGCTATCAGGATCGTGTTATGTTTGGAAAGGACACGTACAAAAAAGAAGAATATTACGCCTACTTCCGCGTGCTTGAAACGGCCGACGAGTATTTTGATTACTACCGCAAGCGTCATGCTCACTGGAAGATGTATGGATTAGAACTCCCTGATTCTGTGTTGAGAAAAGTGTATTATCAAAATGCGTTGAAGGTGATACCGGGGATTGATACGAGCTTATTCGGATCAACAACTCCGCATATAGTTGGACACGATTAGATTTAATTTTTTGTCCGCTTTATAGACGATTCTATATCCAATTATCTTGTCTCTGAAACTTGCCTGCAATCGAAAAAGGTTGTCAAGCTTAATTTTGAATCCCTGAATCCATCAACTCTTTGCGGACTACTCGTAATTTCCATAATGGCGGCCCACACCAAAGAATATTCCACAGAGTCGCGTTTGTTGACAAAAATTGGAATCGACACCTGTGCGACAACTTCGCGTCGCGCCAGGGTCAAGATAACTATTATCAGAACTTTCTTCATAAAGTTTGCTGAAAGGGTACGCTATGATGTCGAAAGCAGCTATTCAATCGTGCTCTCTGCGATTGTTAAGAAATGTTAAAAATAATTAATTAAATAAGCACATATTGTCAATTATAAGTCCATGTCGTCCTGGATAAATGGTTGTTCTAGGAGTAACTCTATGCGATTTTGACGAGTTCTTTCTCAGCAATAGGATGGAAAACAACCCGATAGTTCACCGAGACTATCTTGATTTTGTCAGGCGCCGTGCACATTTCTTCACTTCACCCCAAGTGCGACCCTTCACTTTACCATTTTCAAAATCGTTTGCCCTTTTGTTCAGTTCGTTTAAGAATTCATCCGTCCAGACTACAGCACCTGCTTCAATCTCATCTTCCACCATAGCGAAGATGGCTTTCACTTTTTTGTCTTTGGCAGTTTCAATGTAGTGGTGCAGTTTTTGGCGTATCGCAACAGTATTCATCGTCTAATGTGTTGTAAAAAACTAAGATAGTTTGAATTGAGCAGCCTGCAATCCTTCAAGAATGCATGAATTTCTTCAAAAGGTTTAAAAAAATGAAAATTTAATTGGCAAACATAGTCGAAACTTGCTTACCCAATCCTCACAAAAATTTAATACCTTGATTTAAGAAATCGACCGTTTAATGATCAATACTCAACAACGTGTAGCCATCGTCGGCAGCCAAAGGATTCCGTTCGTGCGCTCCTTCCGCGAATATGCCAGGACCACCAATCAGGAAATGCTCATCGCAACGGTGCAGGCGCTGGTAAGGAAATTCAATCTTCAAGGCAAGGTGCTGGGCGATGTAGCGCTGGGAGCGGTAATGGCAAGTTCCATTGAATGGAATCTTTCCCGCGAGGTGGTGCTTGGAACCGACCTGGACCCGCGCACACCCGCCTTCAACGTGCAGCGGGCCTGTGGTACCAGCCTGGAAACCATAAACCTTATCGCCTTGAAAATTGCAGCCGGGCAAATATCATCAGGCATCGGCGGGGGCAGCGACACCAACAGTGATTTACCCATCATGGTGCAACGCGCCCTTGCCTGGAAATTAATCGATATCAATAATGCAAAAAGTTTTGGACAACGACTTTCAAAGATCTTCAGCATTAACCTGCGCGACATGAAACCTGCTTTCCCCGGTATCGTCGAACCGCGCACGGGTCTTTCCATGGGCCAACACACAGAAAAAATGGTGAAGGAATGGAAAATCACACGTGCCGAACAAGATCAACTCGCCTATGAAAGCCATATCAATGCTGCCAAAGCTTATGAAGGGGGTTTCTACAATGACCTGCTCGTAGCATTTAAAGGCGTCTCACGCGACACGTACGTTCGCGGTGATACGACGATGTCC
>JANYKP010000209.1 GCA_025358195.1 Cyclobacteriaceae bacterium | reverse complement strand
CAATTGCTTCTTTTAATGTGAATATGCCGATGCCTTCCGTTCGTGCTTTGAACAAGCTATTCTGCATCACCATCTTGTCGTACTCTTTTAATTTCTTCGGGAAGTACTCGACAAAATTTTTCACTAATGTTTCCCAGCCGTTGGGTAGATCTTGAGCAACACCACCAATGCGGAACCAATTTGGATGCATGCGCCCACCGCAGACCGCTTCTACGATATCAAAAACTCTTTCCCGGTCAGTGAACATATAGAATACGGGCGAGAGCTGCCCCAGGTCCTGGGCAAAGGTCCCATACCAAACCAGATGACTGGCAATCCTGAACAATTCACACATCATGACCCGGATAACCTTTGCCCGCTCAGGCACCTCAATACCCGCCAGCTTTTCTACCGCCAGCAAATACGCCAGGTTATTGTTGACCCCACCGAGGTAATCAATCCGGTCGGTGTATGGAATGTAGGTGTGCCACGACTGGCGCTCGGCCATTTTTTCGGCGCCGCGATGATGAAAACCAATATCCGGTACCGCATCCACAATATCCTCACCGTCCAATTGAAGAATTATTCTGAGAACACCGTGTGTGCCCGGGTGCTGTGGTCCGATGTTTAGAAACATAAAGTCGGAGTCTTCGCTTTGTGTTTGCATTCCCCAATCCTCAGGTTTGAACTGTAAGGCAGACTGCTCACGGTCTTGTTTTTCATCGGAGAGTTGGAAAGGTCCCATCTCCGTTGCTCGGGAAGGGTGTTCTTTGCGTAAGGGATGACCTTCCCACGTGAGCGGCATCAATATCCTTCTGAGGTTGGGATGGCCATCGAAGCTGATACCGAACATGTCGTACACTTCACGCTCGTACCAGTTGGCGTTGACCCAAAGCGACGTGATGCTGGGTACCGAAGGCCTGTCCCCGGGAAGTGCTACTTTTAGCCGGAGGAAACAATTGCGGCCAAAAGAAAAGAGATGATAGACTAGCGTGAATTGATTGGAAGGATATCCTGGTTCTTTCCTGCGGCTTCTTTCATCAATAGCGGTAAGATCATATAAAAAAGTGAAGGGTCTGGGGATACCGCTCTTGAGATATTGCAGTACTTCGATAATTTTTGACGCCGGCATCCAAAGGGTAATAATATTATCTTTAGTTGATTGCCTGGAAAAGTTGTCTTCTCCAAACTTCAACTGTAATAGTTCTGGTGGATCCAAGTCGTTTTGCATAAACGTTAATCGTTATCCGTTTAATCGTTATCCATTATCCGTTATCCGTTAATCAATCCATTCTATTCACTATTAACTGATAACATTTTAACATGAATTAAATCTCATCCGGTGAACGGAACGTTGTCAGCTTCATTCGCTCATCGTGCTTTTTATCCTTCATCGAAATCTTTTCCGGCCTGATCACACCCTGATCTCCGATCATCCAACTCAGCGGACGTTGCTCCTTGCCAACCCGGGCTTGCAATAAAGTAAGTCCTTCCATAAAAGCATCGGGCCGGGGCGGGCAACCGGGGACGTATACATCCACCGGCAAGAATTTGTCAACACCTTGCACCACACTATAGATGTCGTACATGCCGCCGGAGTTGGCACACGACCCCATAGAGATCACCCACCGCGGTTCCATCATCTGTTCATGCAGACGTTTGATAATGGGAGCCATTTTGATAAACACGGTACCGGCGATGATCATCACATCGGCTTCCCGCGGAGTGCCCCGTATGACTTCTGCGCCAAAGCGGGCAACATCATACTTGGGTGTCATACTGGTGGCCATCTCTACAAAGCAACAGGATAACCCAAAGTGAAAGGGCCACATAGAATTTTTTCTACCCCATCCCAACAAATCCTGAACAGTGCTGAGCACCAGGCTTTGTCGAACGGCTTCCTCCATTGAACCCGTTCCGCTCAAAGCGCTAACAGGTTCTTTCGCATCGCTAAGCCACCACTTCATAAGAGTTGAGATTCATAGGAGTTTGAGAATTGAGGAGTTGAGAAAGAGAAACTGTGAATTGAGAATGCTGAAGACGGGAAGAGTGCCTCACCTTCAACGTTTCTCAACTTCTCAATTTTACTCACCATCGGGGCTCTTTTTATTAATAAGTTTCTTGTATGCTTTCAGAATTTTCCCTCCATCCGGTCCGAAGTCAAGCGCTCCGTTCCTCCACTCATAGATTAGTACGATAA
>JANYKP010000191.1 GCA_025358195.1 Cyclobacteriaceae bacterium | reverse complement strand
AGACGATCATTTTTCAGCGCAGTGAGTCGGGAAGGAAATATGGACTTTTTGAAGTGCGTCAGGAAAACGGAAAATGGGGCAAGCCGATTTACATGGACAAGATCACACCGCCAGCCGATTCGTTGGATTTGTTTGGCGGGCCCAGTTTGAGTTTTGACGGAAATACCTTGTTCTTCTTCCGGTCTGTGGGTACGCAAGGCAATCACGACATATACTATTCCCAGCGGCTGAAAACGGGATGGGCAGAACCGGTGCCAATCGGAGCTCCTATCAACACCGATGGCTACGAAGCCTTTCCTTCCGTGAGTGCCGACGGGGCAAACCTCTATTTTGTACGGCAAAACATAGAGGGCCCTCAAGACAAGAACTTAAGAAAGGAAAGGGAAACTCTCTTTTGCCTAAGTATTTATAAATCCACAAAAGATAAGGATGGAAAATGGGGTAAGCCGGAAAAGCTACCCTGGCCGATCAACCAGGATTGTGAAAAGGCACCACGGATCATGGCCGACGGGAAGACCTTAATCTTTTCATCCAATCGACCGGGAGGAAAGGGTGGATTTGATATGTATCAATCGAAATTAAATGCGCTGGGTGAATGGATGTCACCCGTACCACTTGCTTATGTCAATACCGAAAAAGATGATCAGTTGCCATGCATATCGGCAGCGGGAGATTTGATGTACTATACTTACAACAATTCGGATATCTATTCGGTAGTCATTCCCCCTGGCCTTCGTCAGTTCAGGAACAATATTGTGCAGGGCTTTATCACTGATCGCGACACCAAGGCGGGCATCAGCGCCGACATTATCGTAACGGATGCGCTGACTTCCCAAATCGTCATGCAGCTTGACAATAACCCGGTTGACGGACGATATACCATCGTATTGCCGGCGGGCAATAGCTTTAATATTGAATTCAAAAAAGAAGGATATTCATCGTTTACCCACGCCCTGGATCTTCGCGCGGTAAAAAAGTACCAGGAAATAGAGTTGCCGGTTCAACTCTTTAAATCCGTTCTACTGACATTGAATGTGAGTGATAAGGAAATTTTTGAACCGGTTTCAGCAGAAATCAATATTAAAGAGAAAGGTCAAACTGCTTTTTTAAAAAATTTGCGAAACAATCCGAAGAATGGCAGTATCCTGATCGATTTACCGGTGGGCAAAGCGTATGAAATCATTGTAAGCGCCATTCATTTTAAAAGTGTGATTTTGGATTTTAATGTTCAAGGACTTGTGATCTATCGGGATTTTGAGAAGTACATCGAATTGCAGCCGGAGAAAGTTGAAGTAGAATTGAATGTAGCAGACTTGATGAATAACGGGAAGGTGAAATCCAAAGTCGTGTTACGGAATAAAAGTCGTGAGGAGATCATCGAAGTAGGAGGCAATCAGACGGTCTCTTTACGAGCAGGAGATCGATACGAAATGGAGGTCACGAGTGATCAGGGATATGCCTTCAGTTCATCGGTCATCGACCTAACATCGGGTGCGGTCGCGCCGGTGAACGTCAAACTTATGAAACTGGAGCGCGATGCGAAGCTCACCTTGCGGGATATCAACTTCGAATCAAACAACGATAAACTTTCGGAAGTTTCGTTTCAGGAACTGGAGCGTGTTGTACAATTGATGAATGAAAACCCCACCTTGAAAGTGGAGGTGGCCGCACATACCGACGACATCGGATCAGAAACCTACAACCAACTCCTTTCACAGAAGCGGGCCAAGAGTGTGGTGGATTTTCTCTTGCAAAAGAAAGTAAGCCCGGAACGGTTTATTGCCAAAGGCTACGGCGAATCGCAGGTGAAAGTACCAAACGACAGCGTGGAAAACCGGGCCATCAACCGTAGGGTGGAGTTGAAAATTTTGAGCATATGAGCAACACGAAATGGCCAGCCTTGGTAATTCTGGGCATCCTGTTTGCAGGGCACGCTGCCGATGCCCAGAAGGTGCGGTACAAAGATCTGTTTCCCCTGATGAGCGCGATGACCAATTCAGAGTTGAAGAATGCCCTCAAGGAATACATCGCAGAGGATGCAGATCACGCGAATGCCAATTTCAGATTGGCGTTGGTGTACGAGGCCAACTATAAATCAGCCGATCCTTTGACACAATACGATTATGCGTTGGCCAATGCGGAGCAGGCGAAGTTGCGGTTTTTAAAATCCAAACAGCTCGTCGACGACCGTGAAGTGTCGCACAACAATGAATACTATTTTCCCGTTTTCAGGATGTTCGATGCGAAAGGGAGGCCCAATGTGGAGTTTATGGTAGTCTCTAAGAAAATAAATGCGGGCTATGATTCCGCACAACTGTTCCTGGAAAAAATTCCACCCATCTACCGGGCCTTTACCAGTAGCGTAAATTTTTACGATAAGGCAGTCAAGGAGTTTGCACGCGCCAATGATAACTTCCTGAGTTTGGATGATCTGTACCTGTTCTTTGATAATAACACCGAGAAGCAATTGACGCAATTGAAACAGGATTTTGATTCAGCGAAAATTTACATGGACAAGTATATTCTGCTTACAAAGGCCTTCCCGATTTCCGGTCATGAGAAAAAATATCACATCAAACCCATTCTTACGTATCGCCTGGACGGATTGATTACGCGTATGAATTTTCTAACCAACGATGTAGAGTTGTGGGATTACTCAACCTGGGTAGATCAGATAAAGAAGAGTGTAAATACCGACATCGTTTCGTTACGGACGAAATTGATGCATAATGAAGAGAAGTTGGATGAGACGATCGCGAACATTCAGGCTACTCACGGCCTGGGCATTGTTCCCTATAAACTTGACAAACAACTTGTTTTCAATTTGAACAATTATGACAAGCAATCCCTTGTCCTGGCGCTGTTGGATTACAAGGCGTTCAAGCAAGACTGGCTGATCAAATCAAATACCCTGAAGCCGGATACCGTGGATGCTATGAGAAATGCGGAGATGTTCAGTACGCTGATCTACTCCAACCGGTCGGCCGACACATTAATAGAACAGGTAAAGAGTCGGTTGCTGACGGACAAGATAAGGAAGCACCATGATTTCTTTGAGAAGTATTACGGCACAGCCGAGGGCCTGAAAAAGTATGCTTCCGATGAGAAGGAGTACGTTCAATCTACGTTGAATCAGTACGCCTCCGGACTCAAAACAGCGCTGATTACGATCGCCGCCAGTACCACTACCGCGGAAATGGAGAAAGTGGTAAAATTCGGCAAATGGAGTATTCCCTATTCTGTTGGTGCGATAACACCCGAACTCCTGACAAAGGGGGACCCGATCACTCTTCAGTACCGGAAAAATCCGGATGGCAGTGTTTACCTGACCGGCATTTACACGATCGACAAAAAGATTAACAATGTAGTCACGTTCGTCGTGCGTGTAAACCCAGATGGGAAACCGGCCTGGATCAAGAATTTTGATTTTAAGTCCGACAGCCTAAGCAAAGTAGCCGATGCCAATAATTCACCGGGCCCATTGGTGCTGACACAGGAAGGTTGTGTGTTGGTGGTCCGTTCGGTCCCACTGCTGAACGCTAGTGCATTCAATACGTTGGTGTACCTCAACGAAAAAGGGGAGGAAAAATTCAAAATAAAATTGAAGGAAGGAAGTTTCCCACGTAAGCTCACGTACGTAGAAAAAAACAACGCGTTCATTGTGGTGTTGAGAGGCACAGAAGAAAAACAAGACTACCGTGTGACGGAGCCCGTGACGTTATTAGGCGTTAATTCTCTGGGAGATACAATGTGGAGAAGGAATATAGACCTGGCAGGTCACATTACGGAGTTGGTTAATGTGATTGACGGGTATTTGATCATTGGCAACTATTCCATGATTCGTGATTTGACGGGAAAAGAATTCCAAATCAAAGCCGGCGGCGGAGTGTGCAATCCATACATTATCAAACTAAATGAAAAAGGTGAAGTCACTAAGGTGCATCCGGTCATCTCAGCGAAATCCATTTATGTAACACACGTGATTAAAGTGAATGACACATCGATCAATTTGTTGGGCTCGGAAGCAACCTTTGATTCGCCGGGCTCGCTCATCGACACACCGGCTGAAAAAATTGTCCACATCATGGTCAATCGGTTTAGTGATACCGTGTTTTCCGATTTCTGATATCGACCCGAATTTTTCGGGCAAGACAATCAGTTTATTCATCAAAAAAAATTACTTTGCCGACTTGTAAGTCATTGCCAGATTTAATTCATTAAACCTTTCTTCACATCCTGTTAACCATGCTTGATATTTCAACCCTTTTTCCGTACACCTTCGACAATAAATACACTAAACCGGTCGCCTATTTCTCGATGGAGTTTGCCATCGATCAAGCGCTGAAAATATACAGCGGCGGGCTGGGGTTCCTCGCGGGCTCGCATATGCGCAGCGCATTTGAGTTGAAACAAAATTGCATAGGCATCGGCATCCTGTGGACGTATGGCTATTATGACCAGGAGCGAAACAGGGACGGCACAATGAAGGTGAGCTTTATCGAAAAGAATTATTCTTTCCTCACCGAAACCGGGATTGAGTTTCCGATCACCATCCACAACCACGAAGTGAAGGTCAAGGTATTGCTGCTAAAGCCGGAAGTGTTTAATACCGCGCCCCTTTTTCTATTGACCACCAATATTCTGGCGAATGATCACCTGGCCCAAACTATTAGTGACCGCCTTTACGATCCGCATGAAAGCGCACGCATTGCGCAGTCGAGCTTGTTGGGATACGGAGGCGCCAAACTGCTGGATATCCTGGGGCGTGAAACGGAGATCTATCACATGAACGAAGGTCATGCATTGCCGTTGTGCTTCCATCTCTGGAATAAATTCAAAGACCTTGCCGAAGTGAAGAAACGGGTTGTGTTTACAACCCATACACCGGAAGTTGCAGGAAATGAAGAGCACACTGTTGCAACCCTTGAGGTCATGAGTTTTTTTGACGGTGTTGCAAAAGAGCAATACCAAAACCTGATGGAGCCTGAGAGCAAGTCGTTGAATTATACGTTAGCCGCTCTGCGCATGGCGAAAGTGGCTAACGGAGTATCTCAGATGCACGGAGAAGTTTCGCGTGAAATGTGGAAGCGTTATGATCGGATTTGCGAAATCAAAGCCATTACGAACGCCCAAAATCACCGCTATTGGAAGGATGAACAGCTTGAAAACGGATTTAAAATGGATTCAGGCGATTCTGTGATCAAGCGAAAAAGGGAAATGAAGCGTACGTTGTTTGAGTTTGTGGCAGATCAAACGGGAAAAAAATTTGATGAGAACACATTAACGATTGTGTGGGCCAGGCGCTTTGCTGCTTACAAACGGGCCAATCTTTTGCTGAATGATTTTGAACGGTTTTTAAAAATAATAAAGCATAGAGAACAGCCAGTTCAAATTATCTGGGCTGGAAAGCCATACCCTGGAGACACCGATTCCATAAAAATTTTCAATGAGATTTATTGGCAAACAAAATCACTGCCGAATTGCACAATTCTTACGGGATATGAGCTGGGTCTCTCCGCGTTGCTTAAACGTGGTTCGGATGTGTGGTTAAATAATCCCAGACTTTATCGTGAAGCCTCGGGCACTTCGGGTATGACCGCCGCCATGAATGGGAGCGTCAACTTTTCAATTCCCGATGGTTGGGTGCCAGAGTTCGCCAAGCACGGAAAGAACTGCTTCTCCATCGAGCCCGCCGATCGCAGTCTTTCGGAAGGTGAGCAAAATCGAATTGAATCCATGCGGCTCTATGATATTTTAGAAAAGGAAATTATTCCTACCTATTACCAAAAACCCGATGTTTGGTACTCGATCATGAAGCAAAGTTGGAAGGACGTATTGCCCCACTTTGACTCTAATCGGATGGCGGCGGAGTATTATTCGAAGATGTATTAACTCCCTCCGCGTTTTAGATTAGAACCCCTAAACGGAAAATCAAAACTTTCGACGTCTATCTTATTAGGTTGAATCCAATCAAAAAAGATATTGCAGTGTTCTTACTCGCATTATGTGGACCGCTATTATTTATGATATCAACTAGTCAGATATTGTCCATCACTTGAATAGTTACGTTGTTTAGTTCGTTAATTTTGATTTTATAGCCAAGATCAAGATCGACGTTATAAAAAATGTCCTCATCGTAACAAATTAGAACTAAATCCTATTAGAAAAGAAATTGCGGTTGTTTTAATTGTTGTTTGTGAATAACTTTTGTTTATGACATCGGCTAGTCCGATATTGTCCATCACTTGAACAGTAATTCCATCCTTATCTCCAAATGGAATTTTATAACCAATTGACATCGAGGCACCATAATCCAGTTCCGCAAACGCGTTGTCATTTTGCATGTTGATAGAGGTATGATAGTTGTAGGAAGGATCGCTAAAGCCAGCCTCAGTATCCCAAACTGCAGTGAGCAAATAACTTATATAGGGGCCACCCTCCATAAATAATTTAGTATTTCCAACATGATACCTAAGCAGTGGCGCAAAAGAAATGTAAGTAGGTTTTATCTTTGTAACAACTGTACCTTTAATAAGGATGGAAGGATCGTTGCGGTTCTGAGTTGCCGCAAAATCTTCATTTTTTGAACCTTTTGACTCAAAGATTAATTTGAAATTAAGGGACAACTTTGAACTGAAGGCGTGCAATAGTCCGGCAGAACCCACAAAACCAATTTTTGTCCTTCGTGTGC
>JANYKP010000185.1 GCA_025358195.1 Cyclobacteriaceae bacterium | reverse complement strand
GTGGACCTTATTCATAGCGCCACCAATGGCAACCGTGCTGGAGTTGCTTTTGGGCGAACTCGCCAGATAGGTCGTGCATTGGCTGAGAATAAGACTTGCTTCCGGATAACCGATTATGTTCACCGCTTGAAAAGCGCTCGTGGCCAGAACGAGGGCGGTAGGATTGGCATTTCCAATGTCTTCCGAAGCCAGAATCACGAGCCTTCGCGCAATAAATTTTACGTCCTCTCCCCCTTCCACCATCCTGGCGAGGTAATAGACGGCTGCGTTCGGATCACTCCCACGAATGGATTTGATGAATGCCGAAATGATGTCATAATGTTGTTCACCACTCTTATCATAGATGGCAATGTGCTTTTGAGCTACCTCCATTACCAGGTTATCAGTAATTTCGATAGCCGCCGAAATTGAGCCTGTCGAAGTTGAGCCTGTCGAAATTGATTCACTGATTAATTCAATCAGGTTAAGAATTTTGCGCGCATCGCCGCCCGAAATCGTCAGTAACGCATTATGTTCTTTGATGATGATAGTTCGTTTCCTCAAATCCACATCGTTCCGTAACGCCTGGTCGATCAACGAAAGCAACTCTTTTTCCCCCAAAGGTTTCAGCACATAGACCTGGCATCGTGAGAGCAACGCAGAATTTACCTCGAACGATGGATTTTCAGTAGTGGCTCCAATCAAAGTGATCGTTCCTTTCTCCACGGCTCCGAGCAACGCATCCTGCTGAGATTTATTGAAACGATGAATTTCGTCGATAAATAATATCGGGCGGTTTGTATGTTTTGCTTTTTCAATTACCTCGCGTACATCTTTTACCCCGGCATTCACTGCGCTGAGGGTATGAAAAGGACGCTTCACCTCATTGGCGATAATATTCGCAATGGTTGTTTTTCCAACACCCGGTGGTCCCCACAAAATCATGGAGGGAACATTGCCAGAGGTTATGGCCTTTCGAATAATTCCATTGGCGCCAACCAGGTGTTCCTGCCCCACAAGGTCTTCCAGCCTGGAAGGACGCATACGTTCAGCGAGGGGTGGTGATGAGGAATTGAGCAGGGCCATCAGATCTGTTTAAATAGAAAGTCGTTTGAAAACGTCTGTTGCCTTCTCCAGCATACGATCATCAAAATCAAGGTGGGTTACTAACCGAATCTCGGTCTGACTGAAGGCCAGTGCCTTGATCTGATGCTCTCCTATTTTTGCCAAAAACTTTTCAGTGGTAACGCCCGGCGCCAATTCAAAGATGATAATGTTTGTGTCAACGGGCATCATCGATTTGACGTACGATTGCTTCATCAAGACTTTCGATAATTCCTTTGCGCGTACATGATCTTCTTTTAGTCGTGTCACATGATGATCTAGTGCATAGATGGCAGCTGCCGCCAGAAATCCTGACTGCCGCATGCCGCCGCCAAATGCCTTGCGCATCCTCCTGACTTTTGGCTCCAGTTCTTTTTTACAAACGAGTACTGATCCGACGGGTGACCCCAATCCCTTTGAAAGGCATATGGAGACCGTATCAAAAAAGCGTCCGTAATCTTGAGAGCGATCGCCAGTCTCAACCAAAGCATTGAAGAAACGGGCTCCATCAAGGTGAAGTTTTAATCCTTTCGGCCGCGAAAACTCCGACACACTTTTAATCTGGTCTAATGTATAATAGCTACCCGCTTCCCGCACGACCGTATTCTCCAGCGCCACGACCGATGTGACAGGGTAATGCGAATCTGTTGAATTAATATTCGCAGCGATCTCCTCTACCGATAACCGTCCCCGGTCACCTGACAGCAGTCGCACGCTGACATGGCTATTGCCGGCCAAACCACCACCTTCATATTTATAAATGTGAGCGCCCTTGTAACAAATCACTTCATCGAAAGGCCGCGTGAGCACGTTTATCCCGATCTGATTCGTCATCGTGCCGGAAGGACAAAAAACGGCAGCTTCCATTTCAAGAAGGTGTGCACATTTATTCTCTAGTTTTTTTATCGAAGGGTCTTCGCCAAATACATCGTCACCTACCTCGGCATGCATCATTGCGTCCAACATACCGGGTGTAGGTTTAGTGACCGTGTCACTGCGTAAATCAACTATCATGAGGAAATAATTTCAAGGGCTGAAAATACGAAAATCAGCAAGCAAATGAGAGCGCCCGGGCTAACCTGTAATCGTGAAAATATTCGGATCTCAACCCGCTGTAAAGGGGAGGAACCGGGCTTTTCTAACATGACCCGATCACGAACGCTGACCATAATGCCGATAAGCTGCATTTATTAACAGACGAAAGGTTTTTTTGGTGGAATCTTATTTTTTGCAATGGGGTTATACTGTCTTTAATGACCCGTCCGTTTCCTGGACGACCCATTATAATCGAACGCATGGGGACAATTGTTGGAGAAGTGTGGAAGTTAAACGATTTCATGCCTATGATTGGATTAAAAAAGCTCATTTTTTCTAGTATCTTTTTTGGATCAATGACCGTGTCTGCTCAGATCCAAACGGTACAGCCACCGCATCTGGACACGGCAAAAATGGAGACTCCCGCATCCGTTCCTGCAGGCAATACTCAACTCTCCGCTCCACGCAACTACCATAACATCATAAAGTCAAATGCGATTACACGAAAGGGACTTTTTACCGTTCACAAAGTAGAGGACAATTATTTTTTTGAAATCGCTGATAGTCTTCTGGGAAGAGATCTCCTGGTGGTGAGCCGGATAGCGCAAGGAGCCGCTGGGGTTCGCAAGGAATCTGCCGGTTACGCAGGTGACCAGATTGGAAACACCGTCATCCGGTTTGAAAAGGGGCCGAGTCACAAATTATTTCTAAGGAGAATTACGTATGAAGAGAATGCAGGTGATAGCACCAGCGCGATGTATACCGCGGTGATCCGTTCAAATCTTCAGCCGCTGGTAGCAGCGTTCGGCATTAGCGCTTATAATGGCAAAAGCAGCCTCATCGAGGTTACAGATTACATCAATGGAGATAACGATATCTTCTTCTTCAATTCTTCCTCCAGGAAATCGATGAAAGTAGGCGATCCGCAATCCAATATGTGCTACATAAAAGATATCAACTCATTTCCCATGAACCTTGAGATCCGAACGATCAAGACATACAAAGAAACAACGACAGACAATAGTTTTACGCTAGAGTTAAATACCTCCATTGTTTTGCTTCCAAAAAAACCCATGCGCAAGCGATTCTCTGATCCTCGTGTCGGCTATTTTTCTGAGCATTACACGGATTATGGTACCAATCCCCAAGGGGTAAAGTTGGTGAACTATATCAAGCGATGGCGACTGGAGCCGAAACCGGAGGATATCACAAAATATAAAAACGGTGAGTTGGTGGAGCCGCGCAAGCCGATTGTTTATTATATCGATCCGGCCACTCCAAAGACTTGGGTGCCTTATCTTATACAAGGTATCTCCGATTGGGAAGGAGCGTTTGAAAAAGCCGGCTTCAAAAATGCGATAACGGCAATGGTGGCACCATTACCCGCAGAAAATGAAAATTGGAGTTTGGAGGATTCACGTCACTCGGCCATTGTCTATAAACCATCTTCTATTGCCAACGCAGCCGGCCCGATCATTACCGATCCGCGGAGCGGTGAAATACTGGAGACGCATATTAATTGGTATCACAACCTGATGTCCATTCTGCAGGAATGGTACATGATTCAATGTGCACCCAATGATCCACGCGCTCAAAAGATGGAATTTGATAACAAATTGATGGGGCAAATCATTCGCTCCGTGGCCTCACATGAAGTAGGTCACACCCTCGGATTGACTCACAATTTTGCGGCGAGCTCTTCAGTGCCGGTAGAAAATCTTAGAAATCGAAAATGGCTGGAAGCCAATGGTCATACGCCATCCATCATGGACTATGCGCGATTTAATTATGTGGCACAACCAGAAGACAGTGTTGGTGAGCAGGGACTCATTGGCCGGATCGGGGAATATGATTTGTGGGCCATTGAATGGGGATATCGCTGGTTTCCGGATATTCCGACCGCGGAAAAAGAAATCCCTGTTCTGAATAAATGGATCATCGATAAGATGCACAATGAACGATTGAGGTTTGGATCAGAGTTTTCATCCGGTGATCCCCGTACGCAAACCGAAGATGTGGGTGATAACGCGATGAAGGCAGGTGAATATGGTATCAAGAACCTACAACGGATCATTCCTAATCTTATTCAATGGACCTACCTTGAAAATGAAGACTATCGAAACCTGTCGCACATCTATTTTAGTGTAACGGACCAGTTTGACGGATACCTGACCCATGCGCTCGCCTACATTGGAGGCGTCTATGAGACAAACAAATCTGTGGAACAATCCGGACCGGTGTTTAAGATTGTTCCGCGGGAGCTTCAGCTTGAAGCGATGGATTTTTTAACCCGGCATATCTTTAACACCCCACAATGGTTGCTGGATACTGCGATTATGGCACGCATCGGTCAATCACCCATGCAAATTGTGAGATCTTCTCAAGAGATGGTGCTGAATAATCTCCTGGGATCCACTACGCTTACAAAATTGTCAGATGGTGAAGCAACGTATGGCCATCAGGCGTATCGTTTGATCGATTTTTTTGAGGATCTGGATCAAGCCATGTGGATCGAACTTAGAAGTAATGATTCCGTTGGCGTCTATCGGCGCAACCTGCAACGCTTGTACACGGACAAGCTTCTCGAATTAGCGAACAGCTCTTCCCGGTCTGACCGGTTATATCGGGATGTTATGCCAATTGTCGTGCAAAAATTGGAGAATATCCAAGCCCGCTTAAAAAAGGCGATCCCAAAAATAAAGGACCCCATGACCGAGTATCATTTGCAATTTCTGCACAATAAGATTGCCGCCTTTACACATAAGGAGTCGGGTAAATAAAAAAAGGGCCATGAGGCCCCTTTTTTATTAATATCCAATCGATTAGAACTTAGTTGTAATCGATAATGGGCTTTCCGTCACTATCGAAGTGATACACTTTGGTCTTGTTACCATCGCGAATTTCGACGACATAAAGATTGCCTGTTTTGCTCTTATAAATTGTCGATGTTTCATTGTCCCAACCCTTGTATTCAGGAGCTTGCAAGGTTTGATGCAACGCTGCAGGAACATCCGTTAAGTTGACTTTGGTCATATCCCGGAGATTGTAACTCTCCTGGCTGTGTTGATACTTATTGGCTTCTTGCCTTAGCGTGTCCTTTTTACGAGATGGAATGGTGTCCATTGATTGGGCATCTACGGTCAGGATGCTTATCAGCATCAGTCCGGCCAGTGTTAACATTAATTTTTTCATAATTCTTAATATGATTTAGTTTACAATTTCATTTTGCCCATAGGCAACGAAATCCGTGCCGCAACAGTCAAATTCCCATGAACACCCGTCGAAACGAAATTATCGCAGATGAAGTAACCTGAATGCCTATTTGAACCGTTATTAAATTCATATTTTTCTCATCTTAATTTTTAATGACAGGTTGTGTTGAATTTTATTCACACATAATTCATATAATCAACGTCATGGGAAGAATAATGAGTGACCAACTAATCGTGCTTATTTGGGGTTGACTCAAAATCAAACATGATCAAAATCACAAGGGAATAATTTTGTTGCGCCAATTTTCTTCCTGCTGGCAGCATGGAATGATTGAAATCATGGAAAATATTTAATTACTGTTAAAATGAGAAGGTGGTGTCATGCTTCTGTGAATTCAGCAATGATTGAAATCATGGGAAAAGATAATCCCATTTTCACGCGACCCGGTGATTATGACGTTGCGTGTCCTGAATTAGTGGAGTCAAAAAAATGGCGACTTCAAGGCCGCCATTTTCAATTTCCAGCGATCATTGTGGATCAATTCGGTTACCACTGCTATCAAAGTGATAGACTTTTATTTTGTTTCCATCATGGAATTCTACTGTATAGCGATCGCCCGCCTTGTTTCTATAAAGCATGGTAGTTTGATCGTCCCAGCCTTTATACTCCGGGCCCTGCAAAGTTTGACGAACGGAAGCGGGAACTTGAGTTACTGTGATTTTCTTCCTTTCACGCAGGTTAGTTGAACCTTGACCGTGCATCCCTGGTGATCTCTTGTTTTTATCGTATTTGGTTCCCTGCTGTTTGTGCATATTGTCCCGTTTGCGAGTAGTTACAGTGTCTCTTGACTGGGCATCCACCATTAGCGTACTGATGAGCAGTAATCCGGCGACTGTTAACATTAATTTTTTCATGACCTTTTGTAATTTTAGTTAGACACAATTTTCTTTTATGAGACGAAATCCGTGCCGTGTGTTACGCTTCATCAGTTATTGCCGATGAATGGAAATTTTTCCAGATGAATCAACGTGGATGGATTATGAAGGAGATCGTAATGACGAGTATGGCGCTACGTCAAGTGGCTTCAGGAGCTACAAGCTTCAAGGTCCAGACTGTTTGCAGCCTGCAAATAAATTTAGCTTAACACTTGTTAGAAATTATCAATCCCAGAAAAGGGCACAGCTATTCAAGATATCCGAAAGAGCGCAGTTTGTCTTTCTGCTTTCGCCAGTCAGTGGCTACTTTGACACGGGTTTCCAGAAATATTTTCTTTCCAAAGAAGGCCTCCATGTCAATGCGGGCTTCCGTGCCTACTTTCTTAAGGGAGCTTCCTCCTTTTCCGATGACAATTCCTTTTTGAGACTCTCGCTCGACAAAAATTGTGGCACGAATGCGCAAAATAGATTCCTCATCCTTAAAGTCTTCGATGCCCACTTCCGTGCTGTAGGGAATTTCCTGGCTATAGTTATGAAATATCTTCTCGCGGATTATTTCAGAAGCAAAAAAGCGCTCGCTTCGGTTGGTAAGTTCTTCTTTTGGGAAATAGGCGGGATGTTCCGGCAACAATTGCAGCAGTGTAGGAAATATCTTTTCAACGTTTTCGCCCGATACAGCAGAAACCGGTATGATTTCCTTGGAGGGCAGGTGGCTTTTCCAGTAATCGATCATGGTTTTGCGGCCAACGTTCGGCGCCCGGTCAACTTTATTGATGAGTAAAAGTATGGGCGCGGTCACCGTTTTGAATCGCTCATACATCACCGCGTCGAATTTTTCGCCCCACTCCACCACCAGCAAAATCACATCTGCATCTTCCAGTGACACCTTTACATAATTCATCATCGCCTCGTGCAAGGCATATTTTGGTTCAAGGATACCGGGTGTATCGGAGTAGACGATTTGAAAATCCTCACCGTTGAGGATGCCCATAATCCGGTGGCGGGTGGTTTGTGCTTTGGCCGTAATGATAGAAAGGTTCTCCCCCACCAGTTTATTCATAAGTGTGGACTTTCCCACGTTGGGTTTTCCTACAATGCTTACAAAACCGGCTTTGTGAGACAAATTCTTAGGGTTTACAGTTACAAACGTACGCACGAATTGCCATCTATAAAGTAAACGCTTCTAAGAAGGATTGACGGGGACTGGTTTTACCCATATTTGGTTTTTAGTCGGCATGGGTCTACTTTTGTGACTTCCAATATCGCGGGGTGGAGCAGTTGGTAGCTCGTTGGGCTCATATCCGCCGGCTGGCGGACGTAAGGTTTGGAGTCTTGACAGAAGGGAGTTTAAGTAGGAAAGTTATTTTTGAAGGATATACCGCGGGGTGGAGCAGTTGGTAGCTCGTTGGGCTCATAACCCAAAGGTCGTAAGTTCGAGTCTTACCCCCGCTACTAATTATGGCGACTGCAAGTCGCCTTTTTTATGGAGTTTCACACATATGTTCTGTACTCTCCGAGCTACAACCAGATTTATATTGGTTACACTTCAGATTTGAAGGCGAGAATA